>CALCTI010000620.1 GCA_937894105.1 uncultured cyanobacterium | reverse complement strand
GCACCGTTGGTCCCCCCGGATCCCCGTGAATCACCGCCCCATCCTGCACATTGCACCAGTCCCCCAGCTCAATGCGCTCCATATCCCCCCGAACCACCGCCCCATACCAAATACTGACCTGGTTACCCACCACCACATCGCCAATTACCGTGGCCGTCGCCGCCACAAAAGCCGCCTTTTCCACGCAGGGGGCTACCGATAAATCGGGATAGGAAACTGCTGACGGGGTAAGGGGCTTATGCACAGTGATGTTATCCAGATGTATTACTAAGCCTTGGCGACCATTAACCATGGGGCGCTGAGTTGGGCGCGCGCCTCTATTTTCCCTTTGTCAGGTGCTCCCGGTGCGACTAAATTGCAACAGTACCGCTGATCGCAGCTAGGATAATTCCCCACAAGGGTCACAGAATGCCATGCCAATGCCTCTTAGTGCTGCCCCCGAAAATCCCCTAAAAAATTTCCCAAAGCGGAGTGGACGTGCATTTTTTAGGGGGATCGCCGCCCACATTTCAAAGGATGTTGTTAACGTCTTTCTAAAAGGCACTTTATGGTGGGCTGGATATAATTAAGACAACTGAATGGGGAAACACTGGCATAAAAGCAATTCACCGGACTCCTTTCACAGGACCCCTTGGCAGGAGCCTTAAAGGTCAACGTAGTTACCTACCCCTGTGCCCATGCTGAATTCTGCTTCACAGTATCCAATTTTTGGTCCTGAGATTCAGTGCCCCCACTGCCGACAGGCGATCGCCGCCCTTACTTTAACCGACACCTACCTATGCCAGCGCCACGGAGCATTTGAAGCTGATCCGGACACCCGCGACCTGGTGCATTTGCAGTCTAATCGCTGTTGGCGAGAGTGGCAGGGGGAATGGTACCGCCAGCATACCCATCCCGACGGTATTCGCTTTGAAATTCACGAGGCGTTGGATCGCCTGTATACCGAAGGATTTCGCGCCACCAAATTGTGGTTGCCCGCCGCTACAAGCCTCTGATTAGCGCCTACTTAGAACGCTACAACCGCCAGGTGATGGCAACCCAGTCTCTGTATGCTGATGCACCGTCCTTTCAAAGAAATGATGGAAGGCTGAATAGAAAAGAGTTGAAGGCGAAAGAGGCGACCGGTGATCCGTCTCAAGCGTCGAGCGATCGCCCCTCCCCCGCTTCGAAAGATTCAATGGGCAAAGCTCCGTCCCCGTCTCCCCTGCGTCTGTATGGCTTGCCGGTAACCTTTAACCACGATGAAAACGATCCTCGCTGGGGAGTCATTAATTTTGCCCTAGAAAAAGAGGTAGGACTGCCGGCGCG
>CALCTI010000619.1 GCA_937894105.1 uncultured cyanobacterium | reverse complement strand
ACAGCTTAGATATTTTAGTCTTTCCCAGACTAACTTGCCCTCAACAGGATTAGAGCGGTGTGGGGCGATCGCCAAAGGATCTGTAATGGTTCTGGATTCGTTCTGGAATGATTCCCTAACTCAAGTCTGAAATAGCTGGCATAAGTAGTTCTGGAGGGGTTTTGAACTGATTTTGGTTACGGGGGCGTTACAGTTAGAACGTTTGGGCAGTTTTTATTAGGCAAGGGTCGGGGGAAACGGCTGTGAAAATTTCGGTTTACCATGCGCCTGAGGAGTTCCCAACGGCTGGCACGTTTGATTGTGCGATCGCCATTGATGTACTGCGGGCTACCACTACCATGTGCTGTGCCCTGGAGGCGGGGGCGGATTCGGTGCAGGCGTTTAGTGATTTGGATGAGCTGATGACCACTAGCGAGGAGTGGGCAGCGGACAAGCGGGTGCGCATTGGGGAGCGGGGCGGCAAGATGATGCCGGGCTGTGATTTGGGCAATTCGCCGCTAGAGGTGACGAGGGATGCGGTGGCAGGGCGACGGCTGTTTATGAGCACCACAAACGGGACCCGGGCGCTGAACAAGATTAAGCCCGTGACAATGGTGTTGACGGCGGCGTTGACGAACCGACAGGCGGTGGTAGATTTCTTGAAAGATGAGCAGCCGGGGGCGATCGCTATGGTGTCGTCGGGCTGGGAGGGGAGTTATTCCCTGGAGGATACGGTGTGCGCCGGGGCGGTGATTGACGGGCTAATGCCGGTTTTGCCGAAGGATTGGATGGGCAATGATGAGGCGGTGGCGGCCCACGCCTTGTTTGTGCAGTGGCGCGATTCGCTGGATGTGCTGTTGCAACAGGCGAGCCACGGGCAGCGGCTACTGGGGTTGGGCAATACGGCAGATCTGGAATTTTGCGCAAAATTAGATATCGTCAACACGATTCCGATTCAAAGGGAGCCGGGTATCTTGATTGCCCATGCTAGGGGCTGACATCAATTGAATCCCTAAGTCAAGAGCCGTAAGGGTTTCAGCCCCTAACCTTGTTTGTTTTTAAAGGGCGCGTACTCCCCACGGCATAAGGCTTCTGGAGATTAATTGATAACACGCCCTAGTTAGGGTTTAACGCTTTTCTTAGGGTTGCCATGGTGAAGAGTCTTATTAAGTTTCAGCCTAATCGTCAGCGGTTTTTAGGACGGGCGATCGCCGTAGTGAGCATGCTAACGATAAGTTCGCCGGTGTTTGCCCAGGGTCTTTTCCAACGGGACATCGAGTCCAGCATGAGCCCCGGCGATCGCCCGGCGATTGGGGCGATCGCCTCAGCCCATCCCCTAGCCACCGATTCCGGCTATTTTATGCTGCAACAGGGGGGCAATGCAGTGGATGCGGCGGTGGCGACGGCCCTAGCCATTTCCGTGGTAACGCCCTTTTCGGCGGGTATTGGCGGCGGCGGGTTTGCCCTGTATTTTGAGCCAGAAACGGGGGAGATTCAGGCGCTGGATTTTCGGGAGCGGGCACCGGGCGAGGCGGACCGCGATCTGTATTTGGACGAGGCGGGTCAACCGCGATCGCGCCGGGTGAGCCTGGATGGTCACTTGGCTGCCGGGGTGCCGGGCACGGTGGCGGGGCTGGCGGAACTGCATCGCAAATATGGCCAGCTGCCCTGGGCACGGGTGGTGGCACCGGCCATTACCCTAGCCCAGGAAGGCTTTACCGTGAGCCAGCGCCTGGCGGATCGCTCCAAAGGACGGCTGGAAATTCTGAGCAGCAATCCGGCGGCGCGGGAAATTTTCACCCGAGACGGTGAGCCTCTGACGGTGGGCGACACCCTAATTCAGCGCGATCTAGCCAACGTGCTCCAAACCATTGCGGTCGATCCAAAGCAGTTCTACACCGGCTGGATTGCGGAGCGAATCGAAGCGGATATGAGCACCAACGGTGGGCTGATTACGCGCCAGGATTTAGCCAACTATTCAGTGAAATGGCGATCGCCCCTGTGCGGCACGTTTCGCACCTACCGGGTATGCTCTATGCCGCCACCCTCGTCCGGCGGGGTGCATCTGGTGCAAATGCTCAATATGCTGAACTTGTTTCCCGAGGTGCTCGGAGCCGTGCAGCAGAACCCGACCCCTAGAACCCTGGGGCACTATCACCATTTGCTGGCAGAGGTGATGAAAATTGCCTATGCGGACCGGGCGGAATATTTAGGCGACCCGGATTTTGTGGAGGTGCCGGTACCGGCGCTTACCAGTCGAGGCTATGGAATCGCCCGGGCTCGCGAAATCGACCTGGAACGCGCCCGCTCTGCATCGGACGTGAAGCCAGCCAGCGCCGACGCCATTCGCCAATATACCCAGCGCCCCGACTTTCCTGAAACCAGCCACCTAAGCGTGATCGACGGCGACGGGCGAGCAGTCAGCCTTACCTTTACGGTCAACGGTCCTTTTGGGGCTGGGGTTGTGGCGTCGGGCACCGGTGTTTTGCTGAATAACGAAATGGATGATTTTGCGATCGCCCCCGGTGTACCCAACCTATTCGGTGTGGTGGGTGGAGATGCCAATGCGATCGCCCCAGGTAAAACGCCCCTGTCCAGTATGTCCCCCACCATCGTCACCAATGCTCAAGATCCTCGACAGCTGGAAATGGTGCTGGGGACACCGGGCGGCAGTCGCATTATCACCATGGTGCTGCAAGTATTCCTCAACGCCACCGTGCGCGGCATGTCCCTAGACGACGCCGTTGCGGCCCCTCGCCTCCATCACCAATGGCAGCCGGACACCGTGTTTTATGACGATCCCGCTCAAAGTCGATACGAATCCGTACGCCAGCGGGTACCGGCGATCGCCCCGGAAATCCTAGCCAGCTTGCAACAGCGGGGGCACGACCTGCGCGGATTTTTTCCCGTGGGCAATGCCAATATTTTGCGGCGACTCCCCGATGGTTTGGTGGAAGGGGTGATCGACCCTCGCGGCGAAGGCACAGTGCGACTCTTTCGAGAACCGCTACCACTGCCCAGCTACAGCGAACCACCCGACGAGACACCCGAGCCAGCCGAGACACCCGAGCCTCCTGATTAAGCCCAAACGGTAGTGCTCAAGTGCGTTAAGCCAGCGTTGTTGTGATATGCGAGAGAAAAAATAAGGGCATTGCAGGATTTGGAGAGGAAACAGCTTTACACCGGTAGGGTGTGTT
>CALCTI010000618.1 GCA_937894105.1 uncultured cyanobacterium | reverse complement strand
ATGCTGAGGTCTAGGGCGAATACGTCGCTGGCGGCTCCTAATATACCCAGATCGCGAGGCTCTCCGGCGCTGGGTCCCATACCTTCGTGCCCGATAACGCCGTCAATAATGGTGAGGTTGGGAGCGATCGCCCGGGCCGTTTCCACCAGCATATTGCCAAAGCGCTCGTGGTCTTTGCCCGCTTCCAGGTGCCACCAGGCTTTCATTTTGCCGGGAACGCAGCCAAATAGGTTTTTTACGCCCATAGTGAGGGTGATTTGACAGTGAGATTTCACTTTGGGCAGGTTAATCACCACGTCGGCGTTCATCGCTTCTTTGGACAGGCGCAGGTGGTTGAAGGATTCACCGATCGCCTCGTAGCGCTTGCCTTTAACTTCCACAATCGGCAGGTTTAGCGCTTCGGCGATCGCGGCCAACCCGTTCGACTTCGCCACCCCCTTAGCGCTACCAAAGGCTGGACTGTCCCCCACAAAGGGCTCGCCCCCCACTGCCATAACCGCTTCTGCTACCACGCGAATAATTTCTGGGCGAGTGGTGCATTCTTTGGTGGGGCGGGCTCCCGTTAACAGGTTTGGCTTGAGGAGGACGCGATCGCCCGGCTTAACAAAGGTCCCCATGCCCCCTAATGGTGCTAGCAACTCTTCCAGCTTGGTGCGCAGGGTATTCAACTCATAATCGTGGGCGCGGAGCAGGCTGACGGTGCTCATAAAATTCTCCTGAGAGCGGCAGTGGGAACAGCTTCTAGTGTAGCGACAAGTCAGGCTTTGAACAGTGATTTGGCTGCTTTTGATGGCTTAAGCAGTGGCATTTAAAATCAAAAGTGCGCGTTGGAAAATGTTTATCCTAAAAAGACCTAGGACAGTAAATCGTGGGGGTTTAAAGATGGTTAGGCAATTTAATGGCGTTACCGATGTGGCTGGAAATGCTGCGAGTCATGTTGCAAGGTATGGGGCTTGTTTGGGGGCGATCGCCCTGGCGATTACTGCCAACGCCGCTGGGGCAAATCCTCCAGTGTCCCTTGCCCAGGCTGGATTCCGTAACCTAAGCCTCAACGCCGGTCTTAACGCTAGCGGTTTAAATACCGTTCGCCTCACCGCGCCCCACTTCACCACCCCCGACGGCAAAATCCAGTGCCTGGCAACGGATAGTCAACTGCGCTGTGAACTGGATACGGCCCGCCGCTCCATTCGACCACTACCGCGCCGTCCCAACGATTGCGCCTTTCGCTGGGGTAATGGCTTAACCCTAGGAGCTTCCACCGATGCTGAAGTGCTGTGCGCCGAGGACAGTATCCTTCGCCCTGCCTGGCGCTCTGCCAAGCTGGATTTCAATCGCCCCTGGTCCCATGGTCCATTTTTCTGTCGAGTGCGCCCCGCCGGGCTGACTTGCGTCAATCCTGATGACAAGGGCTTCTTCCTTAATACGCAGCGATGGCGGACTATTCCCCCGACACCCTAGGGGTGGTGTTCAGAAAGAATGTCTGTCTATAGCTCTCCCTTACCGCCGAGTTTGAAACCAATTCAGAAACTAATTCTTTGAAACCAATTTTTTGAAACCAGTTCAATGGTTGAGCTGACCAGTCCCATCCTCATTAACTCCTGCTTTAGCTATTCCAGCAGTTGGCTTCGCTCACCGCCAATAGGACGCCGCAAAGCTGGATACTGACTAAACGCGCCTAACAAAGGTGTATGACTGGTAATGACCAGCACTACAGGTTAGAAAAAACACCATAGGTTAGAAAAATATGTCGAAATTTTGGAACCGAAGCGTCAAGCTGCTGAACGTTGGGGCGATCGCCGCAGGACTTGCCGTTACTTCCAGCGCCGCCAGCCACGCCACGCCAAGCGCTAATCCAATCACCCTATTTTCAACTGCTGATATTTCTGCCCAGATGTCTGCCCAGGTGTCCGTCACTGCTGCTGGGGCGATCGCCACAATAGACAGCCCCCAAAGCAAACAGCGTCCCCTTGCCACCGATCACTTCACCACCCCCAGCGGCAAAATCCAATGTGACGCAACGGGTCGAGCTTTACGCTGTGAACTCACCACGGGGCAAACCATCACACCGCTGCCCCCCCGCCCCAGTCGCTGTAATTTGGATTGGGGCGCTGGCCTGTCCCTCGGCTCCTCAGCGGCGGTCCGAGTGCTGTGCGCAGGCGATACTATTCAACGTCCTATTAGCAACTCAGTCACCTTGCCCTATGGTCACCAATGGTCATGGAGAGGGTTTAATTGCAATGTGCAGCGCACTGGGCTGGTTTGCAGGAATAGGGGCGATCGCGGCTTCTTCCTCAGCACCCAACGCTGGCAAGCCCTCACCCCTCGCAGCCGGTAGATTTTTTCCAACAATATTTGCCGACAATCGCTGAAAGGAAGCTGAAGGGGTTTGAACTTTGAACAATGTAGTGCCTGCCCGTGTCTCCTAGACCCGATTAATTTCCGTGTAATGACCCAGGTCAGATTTCAAATTCCTAAGCTATGATTACTTCCAGGGTTTCGCTGCAATGTTGGTGACTGCCAATACTGTTTTACGATCTATGCTTTTTTCGACAAGGATGCCTAAATTAAGGATCCGGTGGCAGTAAACCGGGCTGAGCCAGGATAAATCCTTTTAGGGTTAATTCCTGGGTTAGATAATACTCGGAAACTTAAACCGAACCAATGGTGTCCACCTGGGTCTTCCAGGTCGGAAGCTGAGGTAAAACGGCATTGCGGTAACCCCACCTTTTTAAGTCTATGGTAAACAACCGTTAGGGCGCCTCATGACTCACCAAGGCGTAGCTCCTAAGGTTTGTCCTGAGGTTTATCTACGTTGTTCAGTCGCAGTTGATGGTTGTGGCTGTCAAACATTAGACACAGTCCAAAATTGAATATCACTAAACAGGCGGTCCCAAGCCAAAACCATGAACCGCCATCGATTTTTTGAATTAAAGCCTCGCCAAATAAACTGAGCCCAAAGCCCACGCACAACAACCCGCCGACCCCTTTTACTAGCCACAAGGTGCGATCGCGGCGATAGTGTTCAGCCATATCAACTCCCTCGGCTGTCGTTTAGCCAGTGTAGTGGGTCACGAAAACCTAAGCGATGAGCAAAATTAGGCCGTTTTCTTTTGATGAGCTGGGGCAATACCGTGAACCGCCTGTTTCCGACTATCGAAAAGCTTACCTAATCCCGTCGTTACCATATCTACAACTTCTGAATCGCATTCCGCAAGGAAATCTTCTCCCGTAATCTCTCCCGAAAATAGATCCTTGCCTAAATCACGCAGGCGCAGAATCTCATCAAAGCCGATCGCCTTTAGCATGTAAGTCGTCAACGGCGAATTTTTAATGTCGTATTCAAACTCCTGAAGGCGGCCCACCTCCACCAAAGTCAACACCTCTTTCTCCACAATATTGCGTGGCTTATGGGGATTTTCCGGCTTCGGCAAAAAGTCCGCCAGCACCGACACCGCAAAGCCTTCCGTGGGCATCTCTCCCATCAGCATAGACAGGGGAATATCCTTGCCAAAGCGCATTGATAACGCTTCTAGGAAGGCGATCGTAGACAGCTTGCTGCCCAGGTATAGCAGTCCCACTTCCATATTGGAGCGGGCTTGGGTCACCATTTGTTCATAAACTTCCAGGGCCGGTTCGTCTTTGAAGCGGTGGAAAATCTTTTCTGGGTCTAGCCCCGTCATAAAGCCCTCCATCTTCTGCAAGGCAATCCGGTATTGGTGCACCGTATAAGAGGTGGAAAACTTCAAATTATGGTTAGTTTCCGGCAACAAACTCCAAGTATTGTCCAAAAAGCGAGCCGGGCTAGGATTAGCAAAACTGCCAACGTCACGATTGGACAGCCGTACCGAATGCTTAACGGTTGCTTCTATCTCCGCCTCGCTTAAGCCAAGCTCGTACTTGTCGTTTGCCTTAAGCAGGCGTTCAAACAAAATATCGTTATTGCTTTGCCCCTGTTCATTTTTAGGGCGAAAAGGAATTGTCGCCTCAATAATCGCCACCACTTGGGTGATAACCGAAAGGGGACAAAACGGCTCTAGGATTTTTGCGCCAGCTAAAGCGCTTAAAAATTCATTCATTCCCCCCATTAGGGAACAAGGGCTGC
>CALCTI010000617.1 GCA_937894105.1 uncultured cyanobacterium | reverse complement strand
CCCTAGTACAGAAGGGGACAAAAAAGCTAACCGGGTTTGCTGTGTTTAGGTTAGGGGCTGTCATCAAATTAAATATCAAACTCAATAGCTGCAAGGGTTTCAGCCCCTAACCTTTTTATTTCAAAAGGCATGTACTTCGCACTGTGTAAGGCTTCTGGAGTTTAATTGATGACACGCCCTGGCACCTTGCGTCGGCCGTTGTCTATTCAATCCCGCAGGCAATAGCTATCAGGATTTTAGCCCGAACCAAAGGCTACATTGGGGAGCAGTAACCCCAGCAGGAACACCAGCAGGAACACCGACTATGACTATCACCATTGGCATCCTCGGCGGCAGTGGACTGTATAACCTGGATGCGCTGGATAAGGTAGAAGAGCGCACTGTGGAAACCCCTTTTGGCAGGCCGTCCGATGCCATTGTCACTGGCGAGCTGGACGGGGTGCCGGTGGCGTTTCTCGCTCGCCACGGTCGTAATCATCATCTGTTGCCCAGCGAGGTGCCCTATCGCGCCAATATTTATGCCTTGAAAACCTTGGGGGTGCGTTACGTTATTTCGGCGTCGGCGGTGGGGTCGTTGCAGGAGCACGCTAAACCTTTGGATATTGTGGTGCCGGATCAGTTTATTGATCGCACCAAAAATCGTCCGTCCACATTTTTTGGCGACGGCGTTGTGGCCCATGTGTCCTTTGCTAACCCCGTCTGTTCGGTGCTGCACGATTTGGCGGTGGAGGCGATCGCCACCCTTAACTTGCCCCTCAAGGTCCACAACACGGGCACTTACCTGTGTATGGAAGGGCCGGCATTTTCCACCAAAGCAGAATCCCATTTGTATCGCAGCTGGGGAGCGACGATTATTGGCATGACCAACTTGCCTGAGGCGAAGCTAGCGCGGGAGGCAGAAATGGCTTACACCACGTTGGGGTTGGTTACGGATTATGACTGTTGGCACCCGGACCACGGCAGCGTCACCGTCGAAATGGTGATTGGTAATTTGATAAAAAATGCTGACAATGCCCGGTCTATTATTCGGGCCATTGTGAAACGGCTGGGGCAGGAACAGCCCGATTCGTCGGCCCATTCGGCCCTGGCTACGTCGATTTTGACGCCGTTGGATAAAATCGCCCCGGCGGCTCGCGATCGCCTCAGCCTCCTCCTTAAGCCTTACCTGTAACGTTCCAGCTTTCAGCGCTTCTACTAACTTTGCTAAGACTTTATGGTAATTGACCAATCTCGGCCATAAAATCAGGGCAACGAAGCTGAGGTAAGATTTTCAGCTCATTCATGTAGAGGGTTGCCGTGACTGACCATCCTTCGTCTCAGGGCCGGGGGTTCTATACCAAGGGAGTGGAGGCGCTTAACCGGGGCAATTTGGACGTTGCTGTTGAGGCGCTGGCGCTGGCGGTTAAGGGTGACAAGGATTTTTCAGCGGCGTGGCGCACGTTAGGTATTGCCCTGGCACGGCAGGGAGAATTAGAAAAGGCGATCGCCGCTTGGGATCAAATGATCGCTCTGGATCCGGAGAATTCCGAAGGCTGGTACAACCGGGGAACGGCTCGCTATGACCTGGGTCGCCAGGAGGCGGCGCTGGCCGACTTTCAGCGATCGCTCCAGCTCAACGGCAACAGCCCTAGCGCCTGGAATAACCAGGGCATTGTGCTTTATAGCCTGGGACATTGGGATGCGGCCCTGAATAGCTATAACCGGGCGTTGGAGCTGTCGTCTGGCGATTCGCGGGCGTGGCACAACCGGGGGGCAACCCTGCGAAAGTTGGGGCGGCACCATGAGGCGTCGGAAAGTTACGGGCGATCGCTAGAGCTGGAGCCCAATAGTGCGGCCACCAACAGGGCATTGCTCAGGATAATTCGCGCCAGTTTGAGGCGGCGATCGCTAGCTATGACAAAGCGCTGGACTTGAGATCCCATTGGCGGGAGGTGTGGCACAATCGCGGCATTGCCCTGAAACAGGTGGGGCAGGTGAAAGAGGCGATCGCCAGCTACGAAAAAGCGATTTGCCTGGACCCGTCAGATCCGGACACTTGGTACTACCGCGGGCGGCTGCTGAAAAAGCTGGGACAGTTACGCAAGGCAGTGGCTAGCTACGACAAGGCGCTAGCGATTAACCGCAGTGATCCGAACGTTTGGTTTGATCGGGGCAATGCGTTGTTTTTGGGCAAGCAATTGCGCGGGGCGGTCAATAGTTACGACGAAGCCCTTAAGTTAGATCCCCTGCGTCAGGATGTTTTAACCCACCGCAGTGTGACCTTAACTCGGCTATTGGAGCCCCAAAAGGCTCTGCTAGATTTGCGAAAGGTGGAAGAGCTGCTGGAGAAGCAAGGGGGCAAAGGGAAGAAGAAGGACACTTTGGCGGAGCAGCGATCGCTACTGGACTACTGTCGCGCTAGCTGCCATTTACTGCGGCTGCGGGAAGAGGATTGCAGCGAATGGGAGCGCAACACCAGCCTGGACCGGGCCACCCAATTGCTACAGCGGGTGATGAACGACGAACCGGAGCGCTACGGCACCCTATCGAAAAAGCACACGTTGTTTAAGCCCCTGGAAGATCGCGAACCGTTAGACCTATCGGCGGGGCAACGGCTACGCTTACCGGAGCCAGAATTACTGCCCTCAGACATTGCTCAGGACCCTATCCAAAATTCCCAAAATCTCAACGACCCCGCTTAAATTATCTTCGCCGGGGACTTCGTTCTGCGTAAGGTTTTCAAGGGTTAGCGGGTGACCCACCCTAGCGGCTTAATGCTTGGAGGAATCGCTGCATTTGATCGAGAATGCTGCGCTTAGGCATGGCGGCGGGGGTGTCCCCTTCCCCTTCCCCTTCCTCGCCAGCGGTACCCATTAAAATTCCGTCGAGAACGTCCCCCGTCGGTCGTTGCGATCGCTCCCCTAGCAGCACATAGTCGGCCCCTTCCACTTGAGGCTCTCCCCACACCTGCCACACATTGGGATAGCACCGTGACACCACATACCCATCGTCGGGAGACAGATAATACACGTCCTGAAGCTGGGTTAAAAATCGCTCCCGCAGTTGACGTCCCGCATAGCCAATGCCGATGGTGGCAATATCTTCCAGGTTGGGATTAAGGAAAATCACCGGGCGATCGCCCGCCTGGTTACACAGCTCTTCCACCTGAAGCACCTCCACCGCCGACGGCTCCACAAATAGCAGCAGCTCATCCTGATCGGCCACCCGCTTTCCCACCGGCGTCCGCCCAGAGCCCACATCCAAAATTTCAAAGGGCACGTCACCCCAATTGCGCTTAGCTAGGGCCGCCGCCCCCATATCGGGGAAAAAAACTTTGAGGCTGCGCCCGGTGCCCAGCAAAATCGTAATCATCTGCGCCGCAAAGGTTTCCCCTTTTAGCCCCGGCAACATCAGCGACACCTGCAGTCGCGTTAAACCGTCGTCCAAGGCGGCTGTGGTGGCTTGCCCCGCCTGGGCGATCGCCTCCGACAAACTTGTGGGAACTCCAGTGATCGTGGCAGTCATAATCGTGAGAAGCGCTGTTTAACGGTTGACTTTAAGGGGGCGAAATCCCAAGGCTACGGAAAAAATACGAATGAAATATAGAAGCGTGCAGTTAAGCACCAACTGTCCAGATAAAAACAACGGGTCTCATATTTCAGTTTAGACTGAATATTCTCGTTCCCTGTTGTCAAATCCCCCCGCCCATGAGCACCACTACGCTGAATTTGCTGGCGATCGCCATTTTCCTAATGACCTTTTCGGCCCTATTGGGACCGTTGGTTAATCTTTCCCCCACGGTACCTTCGGCGGTAATTTTGGGAGTGGCAGCGTTAACGGGCGTGGATCGACTGTTTTGGGACGGTCAGGGAGGCACCCTTTTGGTGGACTGGTTTGCCACTCGATCGCCAGAACATCGCGATCGAGTGGCAAATCACGAGGCGGGGCATTTTTTGGTCGCCCACCGTTTAGGAATTCCAGTGACCGGCTATGCGCTGTCCGCGTGGGAAGCATTTCGCCAGGGACAGAAAGGGGCTGGCGGTGTGCGGTTTGACGACGGGGAGTTGATGGCAGAATTGGACCAAAATCAGCTCAGCGCCCAGCGCCTGAGCAACTACAGCGCTGTGTGGATGGCGGGCATTGCAGCGGAAACCTTGGTGTTTGGAGATGCGAAAGGAGGCGGCGAAGACCAGGAAATGTTGCGGTCAGTGTTGATGCAGCTCAATCGCAGCAATCCCCGTGGTGCGCCAAATTTTGAAACCCAAGCGGGGATTTCACGCCTGCGGGCAAAGACCATGATCGAAGATCATCGCACAGCCTATGACCAGCTCGTGGAAGCGATGAAGGGGGGACAGCCGGTGGAAGATTGTATTGCGATCTTGGAAGAGTGGCGATCGCCACTGGCAGCATAATCTCGTTTTATAATTCAGACAATGTAATAGAACCCTGACATAACAGTTCCGACTTATTTTTAGGGGCGTTTTTGTGGTGCATTTTTCGGTCATATTAGCGAGTGAAATAAACCTGTGAAAGGGGCTTCGACCTGACCTGCTATCCGAGAATAGGAATATGGCGACTAAGATTTTGTTTGTGTGTTTGGGAAATATTTGCCGATCGCCCTCAGCGGAAAATATTGCCAATTACTGGATTGACAAAAAGGGGCTAACGGGACAAATCGAATGTGACTCAGCCGGCACCAGTGGCTATCACGTGGGCGCGCGTCCCGATTCACGCATGGCGGCGGCAGCTCGGGACAATCCGGGCATTGAGCTGAAGGGGCGATCGCGCCAGCTTACCATTTACGACTTTGACGAATTCGACCTGATTTTGGCGATGGACCGGGATAACTACCACAACATCCTGTCCCTGGACCAACGGCAGCAGTATCGGGACAAAGTCAAAATGATGTGTGAGTTTTGTCGCAACCACAGTGAGACCGATGTGCCCGATCCGTATTATGGTGGCGCCGACGGGTTTCGCCACGTGATTGACCTGCTAATGGACGCCTGCGAAGGGTTAATCGACCATCTTCACCCTGCCCCTGTGCATTAGATCCCGGGCAGCCAAACCTAGTCGGTATTGACCGATAACTCTCCTGAGATAGTTGCTTAAGGTGTTTTCGTCCCGGATTGGGCAGCGAGTCTAAGAAAGTAGAGACAGTCAGGGTCAAAAATCCGAGCAAACTGGGACGATCGCCCGCAAAAGGGTAGGAGCTTATTCCCATCCACAGCCAACTCGTCGATAATAGGGCAAGAAATTAACCTTTAAATAAGCGACTTAGGCTCACTAGTTCCGTTATGTCCCAGCCCACCGCGACGCCCCCCTCTCCTTCAGCGATCGCCCCCATTACCTACTCCGACAAAAGTTGGAAACGGGCAAAGCGGGCTGTTCGGTGCGCTCCCTTCCAGCGTAGGTTCTACAACACCATGCGGGATCACAGCGTTCCCTTGCTAGAAATTGTGGGCACCTCTGGACAGGAGACAGGTTACGTAACTTCGGTGCAAAATGAGTTAACCGCTGAAAATGTTTTGATGTGGTTAATCCAAGTTGGGGTGCTACGACGGGAAGTGGATGGTCAGGGGATTACCGATAGTTTTCGGTTGACGCCCTTGGGATCTCGGTTACTGGAAGATTGGGAAGCCAATCCCCAGGGATGGCGATCGCCCAGCATCGGCAGCCGTATCAAAAACAGCTTGAACCAGTGGCTGCGTTTGCCCTTTTAGGAGCTACGTTAAAAGCAAGTTAAACAATCCCCGAGCCAGCGACGCTAAAACATCCAACCATTCCCCCTTGGGGAAGCGTCCGCTTACTTACTCCAGCACAGGGACCAAGGGCATACTGTTATTGACAGGGCTGTAACTGCAACGGGTTAGAAGTATCGATTTTTACACGACTTACGAAAAATAAATAGGGAGCAGCTAGCCTAGGTCAAATTCGCTACCCAAGGTGCTGCCGCGGCAAGGAGCCACTATGGACGTAATTTTAAC
>CALCTI010000616.1 GCA_937894105.1 uncultured cyanobacterium | reverse complement strand
GCCCGCCGGCGATGTGCTCATCTCCGCTGCCCTAGGCGATGACGCCCTCGCGTATATCGATGTGGATGATAACTTTGGGGTGCAGCCCGCCGAGGAAGCCTTCGACAGCGGCGAAAGCCCTGTCAATGTGGACGCCTCCAATATCGTGTGGCTCGACGCCTCCAATACCAATTGGATTGATCCATTAAGTCTGCTGAGCGGCATCAAGGGCCCCGAGATTGCTTTCCTTTGGGGCAACTTCCAAGGATCCCAATCAAAGTCACAGTTAAATGGAACCTTAGTCAAATTGTCCGCCGGGTTTTCTGGCGTGCTCCGCAGTCAAGGGGCAGCGATCCGCGCCGTCGTCGTCAAAGGTCAGCCCCAACACAAAATCCTGGGCAAAACCCACATCGACGCCCTGGAGCCGGGCAGCTCTTTCAGCTCCACAGGGCGATTGGTGCACCAAGTCACATCCGCAGCGGACGCCGGGACCCTCCTTTACGTACGAACGAACGGCAAATTCAACATTGCCCCGTCCAGTACTCTCCTTCGCTAGAATGAAATCCTAGGACAATCTAAAAGAATTCTGGAGCTAATTTCGGGAAATAAGCAGAAATACTGACCGGTCGCAGTACGGCGATCGCCCCACCCTTTCCCCGGGTTAGCTTAAATTCAGGACTGTCAACCTGTCAGGTCTTGAGTTAACATTAGTTAACACGAAATTAATTAACACCACCCTGGCATCAGCACGCTCTTGTACGAACCAGCCACATTGGTTGTAATGACACAAGCAAGCTTTAGGTCAGCTTTAGGAGGAACGCCCCTGTGAATAAGCGTTGGAGAAACGCCGGTTTATATGCTCTTTTGGCCATCGTGGCGATCGCCCTGGCTACCGCATTTTTCGACCGGCAGCCGGAAGCCCGCGACACCTGGCGCTATAGCCAGTTTGTGGAAAATATCGAAGCCAATAAGGTGGACCGAGTTAGCCTCAGCGCTGACCGCACCAAAGCTTTAGCAACGGTTCAGGACGGTACAAAAGTCCTAGTGAATCTGCCCAATGACCCCGAAATTATCGATATTCTCAGCGAGAATAACGTCGATATCGTAGTGCAGCCCCAAACCGATGAGAACTTCTGGGTTCGGGCTCTGAGCAGCCTGTTCCTACCCATTTTGCTATTGGTGGGTCTGTTCTTCCTGTTGCGTCGCGCCCAGGGTGGTGGCGGCAACCCGGCGATGACCTTTGGTAAGTCCAAGGCGCGGGTCCAAATGGAGCCCCAAACCCAGGTAACCTTTGGCGATGTGGCGGGCATTGAGCAAGCCAAGTTAGAGCTAACTGAGGTGGTTGACTTCCTGAAAAATGCTGACCGCTTTACGGCGATCGGTGCCAAGATTCCCAAAGGCGTTTTGCTAGTGGGCCCTCCGGGAACCGGTAAAACCCTGTTGGCCCGTGCCGTTGCCGGTGAAGCAGGAGTTCCCTTCTTCAGCATTTCCGGCTCTGAGTTTGTGGAAATGTTTGTGGGTGTGGGTGCGTCCCGCGTCCGTGATTTGTTCGAGCAGGCGAAGCAAAACGCCCCTTGCATCATCTTTATCGATGAAATTGATGCGGTAGGTCGCCAGCGTGGCGCAGGCTTGGGCGGTGGTAACGACGAACGCGAGCAGACCCTGAACCAGCTGCTGACCGAAATGGATGGTTTTGAAGGCAACACCGGCATCATCGTGGTAGCTGCTACCAACCGTCCCGACGTGCTGGATGCGGCGCTCATGCGTCCCGGTCGTTTTGACCGTCAAGTGGTGGTGGATCGTCCTGACTATGCTGGTCGTACGGAAATCCTTAACGTCCACGCCCGTGGCAAGACCCTGGCTGGCAACGTTGACCTAGACCGCATTGCTCGCCGTACCCCTGGTTTCACCGGTGCTGACCTGTCTAATCTGCTCAACGAAGCAGCAATTTTGGCAGCTCGCCGCAGCTTAACCGAAGTGTCTATGGACGAAATCAACGATGCCATTGACCGGGTGATGGCGGGTCCTGAGAAGAAGGATCGGGTGATGAGCCAGAAGCGTAAAGAGCTAGTGGCTTACCACGAGGCAGGTCATGCCTTGGTGGGTGCTTTGATGCCCGATTACGATCCTGTTCAAAAAATCAGCATTATCCCTCGGGGTCGTGCGGGCGGTTTGACCTGGTTTACCCCCAGTGAAGAGCGGATGGAGTCGGGTTTGTACTCTCGCTCTTATCTGCAAAACCAAATGGCTGTTGCCCTAGGTGGTCGTATTGCTGAAGAAATTATCTTCGGTGAGGAAGAGGTGACTACCGGTGCTTCTAACGATTTGCAGCAGGTTACCCGCGTTGCTCGCCAGATGGTGACTCGCTTCGGTATGAGCAGTCGCGTGGGTCCCGTTGCTTTAGGTCGCCAACAGGGCAATACCTTTATGGGGCGCGACATCGCATCAGATCGGGATTTCTCTGAGGAAACCGCCGCGACGATCGACGCAGAAGTGCGTACGCTAGTGGATCAGGCATACGCGCGAGCTAAGAGCGTATTGGTGGACAATAAAGGCATCTTGGATAAGTTGTCTGAGTTGTTGATTGAGCAAGAAACGGTCGACTCTAAGGAGCTTCAGGACATGCTCAACGCCAGCGAGGTCAAGATGGCGGCGATCGCCTAGTTGGTTGTTGCGTTGGCCGAAAAGTTAGCGATAGACACAGCAGCTTAATCAATGCGCAAAGGTCAGGGTGGCGTTTTCCACTCTGACCTTTGTTTCTTGCTTTGTGGGATCATATTTCTAGAGCGTTGTTCTAGAGCGTTGTTCTAGAGCATTTTTGCTGTTTTTTATAGCCTCAAACAGGTTGCCACCTATGGCTGACGATTGTTCTAATCCATCTGATTCTGACTCTCCTGATGCTTTGCCAGGGGATGATGACCAGAACGCGAAATTCAGCGCGTTCATTGACTGCAGGGAGAACTTCGGCGGCTGAGCACGGTGCGGTTTGTGGATTTGGAGCATTTAGGACCGGTATTCCAGTGGCTGGACGAAATGCGTCAAATTCGTGGCTGCGGGCGGCTAGAAGGGGTGTCCCAAGTAGGCAAAACAGTGGCGGCGCGGGTATACGCCATGCGCTACCGTCGCAAGCCTGGCGATGAGGGTCCCCAAACTGTCACCTATGTGCGGCTGCCGCCGGGGGCTGGTTTGGGGGAATGGTATGGACGTTTGGTGGAGTCGCGGGGGGGTGAGCCAGGGTGGGGATCCCTCAGTCAGCAGCGGCGGCAGGGTTTAGCTATCTGTCGGGAGCGATCGCTCCGGCTGGCAATTATCGACAATGCAGATCAGCAGTCCCCCAAATTGCTCCAAGAAATTCGCTACCTGTCCGAGCGCCTGTGGGTGGGCATTGTGCTAGTGGGTGGACAGAAACTGAGCGATCGCCTGGATCGAGATCGGGAGTTGGCGACGGCGTTTCAACCGCTGTATTGGATGCCTAAGCTAAACGAAGACGGGCTTAAACAGGCCATTGAAAAGTGGGAAGTGGAAGTGCTGCAATTGCCGGAGCGGTCGCATCTGGAAGAGGAAGGAGCCTTTGAAATGGTGCGGGAAATTACCCAGGGCTGTGTGGGGCGGCTGGATGTAATTTTGCGGCGATCAGCCATACGAGCCTTGAAAGCAGGCAAGCACGCCATTGATCGGGACGTGCTAGATGAAGTGATTCAAGATTACCGCTAAGGTTTCGGTGGGATTTAGCGTTGTTTTTGGCGTTCTTATTTAGCGTTGAACTTAATTATTGAGTGTTGAACTTACGATGAATTGAATTGACGACGAAAAATGTGGTCAACATTTGAGTTTGATCGCATAAACGGTAGCTTGAATCTGGCTTCCCCCCTTAATAAAGGGAAATTGAGGGGAGAGCCTTGCCCTTTTGCCGTTCCTACAAAGGAGGGCTGCAAGTCTAACTTTTGAGGATCTCCCCTCTTATTGAGGAGACTTTACGTCAAACTCAGTTTTTTAAGGGCATTTTACCCGCTTCAATTTGGAGAATCGGTATTACTCGGAGTAGGGCGATCGCACAAAGGCAAGGAATTGTTGACCGTTGAAATCGTCGCCAAGCAACAACAAATCGTCAGCACGCTTTTCCCCAAGAGCCACCATGATATGAAAAAACTCCACGCCGCTAAAAGAACCGTCTTCTTCTGTATAAAAGGCTGCCATTTGAGGCGTTCCGTGAACCTCAGTCAAAATAAAGGAATAAGCCTTTCCTTCAACAATTACTTTGCCCGCCATATAAATAGTGAGATCGGCAAATATTTCTTCCTGATATTGTTCAGGAATCTGATCAATAACGCTGCTATCAGAGATAAATTCAAGGGTTGCACGTTTAGACCCATCCCATTCTCGCCCTAAAAATCGACTAATAACGAGACTAATTTCCCAGCGCCCTTCTAATCTACTCGCAACAATGTTTTCCGGTTCTGCTGTCACCTCCAACGCCTCCAACGGCACCGGAACACTGACAGCACCAAGAAGAAGGGCAGCACTAACAAAGAGTCGAGAAAAAAGTCGCTTCATAGGTAAAAATTTCAGGGCTAATATTGCTTCGTTTACTGCTAAGTAGGTCCACTAAATAATCGCTGAAAACATCGCTAGAAATACGGCTAGAAATGTCGCTAAACATTCAGCATGTTAAATAACGTATCAAGAATCTATTCACGATTAGCTAGTGTCGTGTCATGATTATGACAGTTCAGGTTTTGATTGGGACGATCACATGATCCCTGAATTATTAACGTTAAAAAACTTCCTCAGCTATCGAGACGCTTCCCTGAGTTTTTATGGGCTCCACACGGCATGTATTTGTGGGGCTAATGGCGCTGGGAAATCATCACTATTGGAAGCTATTTCTTGGGGGATTTGGGGGAAATGTCGCGGCGGAGCCGATGATGTAATTCGCACTGGGGAAAAGGAAGCCCAGGTGGATTTTACGTTTCGCTATGGGCAAGCGGTTTATCGGGTGATTCGCACGCGGCGGTTAAAGCAAGCCAGTACGCTGGAATTTCAGATAGCTTCTATTGATGATGAGCCGGGCGATCGCCAGTTTAAAAGCATTACGGAAAAATCCATCAAAATCACCCAGGCTGCCATTATCGAACGGCTGCGATTGGATTACGACACCTTTGCCAATTCGGCCTATTTGCGTCAGGGAAAAGCCGATGAGTTTATGTTGAAAACGGCGGGGCAACGTAAGGATATTTTGGCGGATTTACTCAAGCTTTCCCAGTACGAACAGCTTGCTGATCAGGCGAAAGAACGGGCTAAGGAGTTTAAGTTTGAGGCGGGGCAACTGGAAGGGGTTTTAGAACGAGCGGAGATTAAATTAAGCCAGCGAGAGGCGATCGCCCAACAGTTAGACACCCTCGAAAAAAATATCGCTCAGTGTCAGGAACAGGATCGCCATATTGCGGCGCAATTGAAACAGCGCCAGGAGGAACAACAGCGGCGACAGTCCTGGCTACAACAGCAAACGTGGCAGCAGCAGCAACGGCGATCGCTACAGCAGGACTGGGAGCGCATTGGGCGAGATTTACGGGCACTGGAGGAACGGCAGGCGGCGGCGGCGCAAGTGTTGGTCCAGGGAGAGGCTATCGAGGCGGAGGTGGTGGAGTTTCGCCGTTTACAGCAGCGTGATGAGGATTTATCGGCGCAGTTTAAGCAGCATAGCGAGTGGGTGGATCGGCGGCGGGGACTGCAGGGGGAGCGCGATCGCCAGGTGAGTCATCTTTCGGGGCAGCGGCAAGGATTAACGGCCCAGTTAGCAGATTTGGAGCGCCAGGAGCAGGAGTGTCAGAAAATTTTGGCGAAGGCGGCGGCTATTGAGGCGACCTTGGCAAAGCTGCACGGGGCGCGCGATCGCCTACGGGCAATCGAAAAGTTGCAGGGGCAGGCATCACCGTTGATGCGGCGGTCAAATCAATTGGCGGTGGAGCTGGAGCGAGCGCGGGGGCTATGGCTGTCTCGCCAAAAGGATTTGCTGGAACAACAACGACGGGCGATCGCGGCGCGGGAAACCCAACTGCCGGAACAGGGCATTACGTTGCAATTGTTGGGGGAGCGCATTGGCCAACTGGAAAAGCAGCAGGTTTATCAACAGCGAGTGCGGGAAAAAGGCATTGAGAGTAAAACGTAAATTGCTCGGCTGGAGGCAAGTCGCGATGAGCTATCCCAGCGTTTGGTAAAAGTACAAGAACGACACCAGTTGCTATTAAATCACCGACCAGATTCAGGGGAGTCAAGTCATCGTAAAGCGGGTTTAGAAAGGGTTGATTTAGAAAGTATTGAATCAGAGAGCAAGGAGTTAGGGTTGAACGACGATTTTGGCGTTTGCCCTTTGTGCGATCGCCCCCTAGATGAAGCCCACTGGCAAACGGTTTTGGAGAAACAACAGCAAGATGAAACGGACCTGCGAGAACAGCTTTGGGTCATTGAAGAACAGCTGACGGTTTCGGAGCGGGAACGGGAGGTTTTGCGATCAGAATATAAGCGATTAAGTCAGGAGTTGGCACCGTTGGGATCCCTGCTGGAGGAGCGCGGAAAGGTGCAGGAGCAGTGTCAGGGACTGGAGGTGTTGGCGGCGGCAGAGGAGGCACTGGTCCAGGAGTGGCGGGCGAGCGGAGGGGCGATGAACTGGGGGGGGAGTGAGGACAGGGCTGTGCCGGAGCTGTTACCCCAGGGGGGAGAGGGGGCGATCGCCTTGGTCACAGAAAAGCAGCAGGTGGAGAAAACCTTAGCTGGGCTGAACTTTGACGAGCGAGATTTGGCGTTAGCGCGAGGGGATGTGGAGCGATGGCGACACGGAGAAATTCGATTCCACGAGTAGGACCAGGCCCGTCGGAAACAGGTGCACATT
>CALCTI010000615.1 GCA_937894105.1 uncultured cyanobacterium | reverse complement strand
CGCTGCGGCGGTGTCGGGGGCTTCTTTGGTGTACCTGGGGGGTGCGTTTGATCGAGTAGGTGGCAATTTTGCGGTCACGGTGGAAGCGGCGCTCTCCCGGCGGCGTGTGGTGCATGCGGCGGATATTACCGGGCGGGCGATCGTTACGGTGTTGCTGGAACAGGTGCTGGAACGGTCCAATATCACTGTGTTTGACCAAGCTTTGGCCTTGGATGTGACCCTGGGTAAGGCGGGGCGTTGTGATGGGGTGGTGTGCTGTCGAGATGGAATGGTGCGACAGCTGAGGGCGGCGGCGGTTATTTTAGGGACGGGCGGTGGCGGGCAGGTGTTTGCCAAAACTACGAATCCAGCCCTTAGCACCGGTGATGGGGTGGCGATCGCCCATCGAGGAGGGGCAACCCTGCGGGATTTAGAATTTATTCAGTTTCATCCCACGGCGTTAATGCTCCCAGGTGCGCCGCGATTTTTAATTAGTGAAGCGGTGCGCGGCGAAGGAGCCCATTTGGTGGACCACACTGGTCACCGTTTTGCCTTTGATTACCATCCCAAGGGTGAGCTAGCTCCCCGTGATGTGGTGAGCCGCGCCGTATTTAACCACCTGCGGCAGCTTGCCCAATCGGGTACCCCGCAGGATTGTGTTTGGCTGGATTTACACCCGATTCCTCGCGATCGCCTACGTTATCGATTTCCCAATATTTTGGACTTTTGCCAAAAACACGGGCTGGATCCGGAAAATGTCCCCATCCCCGTTGCCCCCGCTGCCCATTATTGGATGGGCGGCATTGCCAGCGATCGCCACAACCAGTCCTCCGTGCCAGGGCTTTACGCCGTGGGGGAAACCGCCAGCACCGGCGTCCACGGAGCCAACCGCCTCGCCAGCAATTCTTTGTTGGAGTGCATCGTCTTCGGTGCCCAGTTCCGCACTCTTCAGCTATCCCCAGAGTCGGAGCCAGAAGACCTCCCATCGTCGCCAGTTCCCCCAGTGCCAGCGTCCCCAATTACAGAGGAGCAATGGGCGGCGGATCAACAGATCCTGGAAGCGATCGCCCAAAAACTGCCCCAGCAAGTGTGGAATGGAGCAGGTATTTCCCGCCATGAAAAGGGACTGCTCCAAACCTTAGGGCAGGTCAAAATCTGGCAAAACATGTTTGACGAGCTTGCCTTAACCGCATATTTACTGCGGCTTCAATCCTATGGCGGGGCGATCACCGTGCCATTGTCCCTGGTACGTGATTGGAGTGATACTCGAAATTTATTGGCGATCGCCCGGCTAATTTTGACCAGCGCCCAACAGCGCACCGAAAGTCGCGGCGGGCACTATCGCGAAGACTATCCCGAATCGGACGACCAGTGGAAAACCCATAGCTGGATTCAGGGTGATCGCTGGTGGACTGCCCCCACATCCGCATTTATCGCGATTCCCACCCTTTCAAACTGACCGCTTTCCTATCCCTTTTATTTAAAAAATTAGTCCTATGGCTTGGTACAAAGGTGCAATCTTTTACGAAGTTTATCTCCCTAGCTTCCAAGACTCTAATGGGGATGGAATTGGAGACTTAGGAGGCGTTCGTCAACGGTTAGATTATTTTCAAGAACTAGGTATCGACGCCCTGTGGATTACGCCATTTTATAAATCGCCAGGGATAGATAATGGCTATGACATTAGCAACCATACGGTGATCGATCCAAAGTATGGAACCATGGCAGATTTTGAAGCTTTGGTGAAAGAAGCAAGCCAGCGAAACATCAAAATCGTGGTGGATATTATCCTAAACCACACGTCTGATGAGCATCCATTTTTTGTGGAATCGCGACAGTCAAAAGAGTCTCCAAAGCGCGATTGGTATATTTGGAAAGATGCGAAAGCTGGTGGTTCACCTCCTAATAATTGGGAAGGATTTGAAAAGTCAAGTTGGACCTGGGACGAGAAAACTCAGCAGTATTACTATCATTTTCACTATCCTCAACAGCCCGACTTGAACTGGCGGAATCCTGATGTTGTTGAGTCCATGTTCAATATTTGCAAATTTTGGATTGACAAAGGCGTTGCGGGATTACGCCTAGATGCAATTAACTTCCTATTAGAAAATGAGACCTTTGAAGACAATCCTGAAGTGGATGAGCTGCCAGAATATATCCAAAATATTTACCAATTCAAACAGCTTCCTATTAACAATATTGACCATCCTGGCAACCACGATTTATTACAGCAACTCCGTGCGGAAGTGTCGTGCGATCGCCCAGCGGATCCCTTGCTAATTGGTGAAGTTTGGGTCAAAGACGCGGAAGCTCTAAGTCAGTTTTATGGTAATGGCAACAATGAATTACAACTGCCCTTTAACTTCCTATTAAGTTCCATTCAAACATTTGACGCCGGGCGATTTTACGATTGCCTTTACGACAGTCATCAAGCTCTGGGCGATCGCCCCACAACAGTAGTTTTAAGTAATCACGACTTTCCTCGATCTACCACTCGATATATTCCAGAAGCGCATAATTTAGCCGGCTCTAAACTATTAGCAACCCTGCTGCTAACCGCCTATGGATCACCATTTTTATACTACGGGGAAGAACTGGGGCTACGGGACGTGCCGCCAGAAACCCTGGATCAGGTGCGCGATCCCAGGGGACGCCTCCGCTGGCCCGACTACAAGGGACGCGATGGCTGCCGCCGTCCCATGCCGTGGGATAGCACTCAAAATGGCGGCTTTAGCACTAGCACGCCCTGGCTAGATCCTGCCCCCAGCTATGTCAGCATCGAAGACCAGCGCCAAGATCCCAACTCCGTGTGGAATTTCTACAGATCCCTGATTGCTTACCGCAAGGCATCGCCCGCCTTAACCCACGGCACCTGTAAGTTTGCGTCGCGATCGCCCCAGGTGCTGGCTTACGAACGGGAAGCGGAGGGCGATCGCCGTTGGATCATTCTTAATTTTACAGCCGAAGCAATAACTTACGACTTAAATCAGTTGGCAAGATTATCCTCTGGTGGCATTAATCAAAGGCTCGTTATTGATATTTCAAATATGGGCGATCGCCGCCAAGAAGAATATCAAATTAGTCAAGGCAGATTCCCATTACTAACGTTAATTCCATTTGAATCTGTGATTATTAACACTCAATAAAAAGCTAGAGAATATCTGTCAAATCAAGAATAAATCCAGGCAAAACAAAATCTCCTGAGATTGCAAGACTTTGCTTATTTTCTATATTAATAGATCTTACTTGCACCTCTTTATTCTGTTGGTAAATCTCAACTTCTTTATCTTGAATATTGAGTAACCATCCTAATTGACAACCATTATCCATATACTCCTGCATTTTTTCTCGAAGCGTCTTTAAAGAGTCCGATCTCGATCATAATTCGATCACAAAATCGGGGCACAAAGGCGGGAAAGTTTGACGATCTTCTTCACTTAAAGCCTCCCAGCGATCACGCGATATCCATGAGGTATCGGGCGATCGAATGGCACCGTTAGATAAGTTAAATGCCGTCGAGGAATCAAACGCAAACCCTCGTGGCTGCTGTTTACGATTCCAAATGCCTAACTGGGTATTTAGATCGAAATTTCGTCTGCCGGTTTCGCCTCCTGTGGGTGGCATAGCAATTAATGCTCCTGTTGCAGTGCGCTCAAAACGAATGTCGCGATTTTGCCTACAAATATCCTCGAATTGGCGATCGCTAAGCACTAAGCTAGGGGCAAGCTCAATCGTAAGTGACTCCATATTTTGGGGAGTTATAGAAGATTTAAGGGATCCACATCTATTGTTAATTTAACACTGGATGGACAGTGACTGTGGAGCGATCGCAACACGGTTGGAGTAGCTGAATGGGACGATAATTTTAGTAGAATTTGCCAGCGAAATCGCCTTGCTACTCGCTTAACTTGAGCAGGCGCTGGTCCTAAAACCAGCCAAGGTTCATCATCCTGAGACTCTGCCGTTTTAGTTAGGAATTCGGCAATTTTATGGGCACTTTTTTCCACGGCATCAGGATTTGAACTGCTTAATCGTAATAAAATTATTCGACCGCTAGGGGGATAATTTAACGCCGCTCTTTGTTCCAGTTCCGTCGTCAAAAATTCAGCATATTGGTAATTTTTAACCGCTTGAACTGCCGGATCTTCGGGGGTATAGGTTTGCAAAATAACGTGTCCAGAATTATCGCCTCTTCCTGCGCGTCCTGACACTTGGATTAAGGTTTGAACGGCCCGTTCTCCTGCTCGATAATCGGAAAAATGTAATAAACCATCAGCGGAAACAATTCCCACAAATGTAACTTGAGGTAAATCGATTCCTTTTGCCAGCATTTGGGTGCCCACTAAAATATCAGCTTCCCCCCTAGCAAATCGATCTATTAGATGTCGATGGGCATTCTTAGTTCGGGTTGTATCGCTGTCGTAACGCAGCATTTTTAAGTGGGGTAATTCTTCTTGGAGCGATCGCACCACTCGTTGAGTGCCACTACCAAAATGCTTTAAATAAGGAGAGCCACAGTCAGGGCATTTTGGCGGATGAAGCTGACCGTAATTACAAAAATGACAGCGCAATATTTTCTTGGCTTCTTCGTGAATATGATGATAGGAAAGGGACACATCGCAATGGGGACAGTCCAATACTTTTCCACAACTTCTACAGGATACAAAAGTGCTGTGACCACGACGATGGATAAATAAAATTCCCTGTTGTCCATCGCGTTTTAAATTATTGAGAGACTCCAATAGCTGTCGACTAAAAATTGACCGATGACCGTCCTTGAGCTCTTCTCGCATATCAACCACAGAAACCGGTGGCAGTGGTTGATTATTGATACGATTGGGCAGGTTTAAATAGTAGCTTTTTGCGCTTTTTAAATCTGGCTTCTCCTTTGAATTATGTTTAACCCAAGTTTCTAAAGCAGGGGTAGCCGAACCCAAAATCAAAGGGCATTGGTCGAGATGCGATCGCCATTCTGCCAACGCCCTAGCGTGATAGCAAGGGGCAGGTTGGTCTTGCTTAAAACTGCTGTCATGCTCCTCATCTAGGATGATTATTCCTAACTGTTTTAAAGGCGAAAAAATAGCCGACCGGGTACCAATAATAACTTGGGCTTTATCCTGCAACATTTGTCGCCAAGTATCATACCGTTCCCCATCAGATAAACCACTGTGATAAACGCAAACGCGATCGCCAAATCGAGCCCGGAATCGGTCCACTAGCTGAGGCGTCAATCCAATTTCTGGGACTAACACTAACGCCGACTTTCCTAATCGCAATAGCGGCGCAATTCCCTGTAAATAAACTTCAGTTTTCCCCGATCCGGTCACCCCATGGAGCAACGCCGTTTCCCCCGGCTCCATCCCTTGAATTACGCCTAAAGCCCGTTCCTGATCTACGGTTAATGCCTTGGGGCGATCGCGCCCCTGGTCCTCTCCCCGGTCCGTTCGCAGCACTTCCCGCTCTTCAATAACCACGTATCCTTTTTTCTCTAGCGATCGCACCGTACTATTACTAGTCCGCGCCAATTCCACCAGAGATTGCAACCACAAATCCCCTCCCCGTCGCTGCAAAATCCCCAAGATTTCCCGCTGCCGGGGAGTTAAATCACTGGGCGACAAGCCATCATTAATCAAAGTGACCGCCTGCTTTCGTTTGGGCTTAACGGTCTTTGGTGCTGCTAGGTATCCCTCAGCAAGACCTTTTTGTAATAGCTCTTTTAAAGCGCCATCAGCGCCAGGGAAACGCTGAGATAAATAGCGAAAAGAATAAGACTGTTTCGGTGAATTATTTCGCCACCATTCTATTAATTTAGTGGCTGGTGAGCTGAGTAGAACCTTATCATCAGGACAGTTACTGTTGTTTTTTAGCTTTATTCTGCGTTGTCCCTTTGCCAATAGTTTAGGAGGCAAAGCAGCCTTCACTACCGCAATGAGTGAGGAACAGTAATAGTCAGATATTTTTTCTAAAAATTCCCAGTATTTCTTCGGAAATAATCCTGAGCAAACCACACTTTCAATGGGCTTAATATCGAAGCGATCGCCATCGCCCAAATCACTATTTTGTGCACTCTTCTCGCCGCCTTTACACTTGCGAATGGCGATCGCCCCAACCTGTTGATACCCAAAAGGGACAGATAAGATATCTCCTTCCGCCACCGTCCATCCTTCTGGCACTTTATAGGTATATAAACCTTGGGCGCCAGGACAATCAACTAAAGCCTCAACTAATTCTAGTTCTTGCTTCATTTATTACAAATAACAATAAAGAATTAGCTTACAGCTTGAGTTTACTGGACTTTAAATCGCCCCAAAAATCCAGCAAAGTACGACGATGAAAATCTCCCATAGGACGAGTTTCGCTAATCGTTTCAGACCAGGCTTCTCCCTTTCTTAATTCTTCCGGCGAAACTAGCTTTAGATCCATCCCTTCTCCCAAAATCAAATCAGACATGGGTACATCTAAAACACCTCTAAATAGATGAACAATAACGTTTCTTCGTGGATCGATATTGTCATTCTTTTTTTCAACAACTTTAAGGAGCTTCAAATCGGAAATATCTCGTCCAATTTCTTCAGTTAACTCCCTGTGAATACACACGTCAGCTTTTTCCCCTGGATCAAGGTGCCCACCAAATAAACCCCAATGCCCTGGATACAGAATATTAGGAAGATCATCACGAAGCTGCATTAAAAAAATCGGTATCTTTAGGCTCAGTTTTATATTGTCTGGATAAAGTATTGCCAGAGAAACTTCAATGGGCTTTTTCGACTCTGAACCAGGGTGGTTTTGCATGTCACTTTACCAAGATTCATTTTACCAAGATTAAATTACTAGGATCAAATCACCAAGATCAAAAAATGTAGTTCCCAAGAAATACAGTTCTAAAAAAGTAATTTTAAACACCCTTAAAAGCGGAGAGAATTATGGTTAATCAACACTCAAAAAAAGCGCGATCACCGAAACGAATGTCGCACCATCTATTACAACTTTATAAACGTATTTTACCTTTTAAAATTAGCAGACGTTTAGATATTATTGCGCGTCGGCTTTTAATTTACACCATTACTTTTTATCAGCGCCGACTCTCTCCGTATAAAAAATTTTCCTGTGCCTATCGAGTACTTTACAATAGCCATTCCTGTTCCCAAAGTGTCAAAGAGATTTTACAAAATTATCCTTTGCCTGACGCTTTACCTCGAATTCAAAAGCAGTTTCGTCAATGTGGTCAGGCGGTCAAAATTATCCGCGATCGCCGCATCCATTCTCCTCGCTGTCGGCATCTGGCAACCCCAGAAAATATCTTATTTCCCACTTTAAACGAAGGGATCTTTCCAACCCGTAGAGGCGATCCTGGCTATGGGCGAAGCTTGGATGAGGACGAAGAACGGTCCCGGCGCGATCGCAGAAGGCGCAATGATAATGCCGTCACCCAACCTTACGACAGTTGGTGCGACTGTAGTGTGTGCTATTGCGCAGACTTTGACGTTCAAGCGGACGGTAATGGGGAGTGCTGTGACGGACCGGGTAACTGCAGCGATTCCTGCACGGGATGCGACGGCTGTGATTTCTGCGCTTGTGATTGCGCTTAAGGAGATCGTAGGAGATGAAAGTGGAGAATCTTATTACTTTTATTATCTAGTTTTTTGCTGATTCAAAAAATCAGTAATTAAGTCTGAAATTCGATATTTTTGACCGTTATTTATATTGTCGTAACCTACACCAAACCAAAGTACCTCACGGTTTTCCAGTTCAATTCCCACACGCATTGTTTCAGAGCCGCGGCTACTTCTAGAAACGTCGAGTCTGGGTCCTATTACCTCATTCAGGGAAACTTCTCTCATACTTTTTCCCCACAGTTTGCGATGTTCAAATTCCAGTTGATTGCCAAATTTACTCATACGGCAAACGGTGATCGGCGAAAGCAGTATGACAATGACTCCAACCAAGAAGAATACGCCACCAAAAATAATAATGATCCACGCAGAAGAAACTTGTGTTTGAAAATTATTTTGATTGGGGTTTTCTAGGAATCCATTAATTTGGTTGGCTACGTCCACATGGGATTCATAACCACTGGAATAGGCAAAACTTAGGGGGACTTGGATGGGACGATCCGATTGGAGTGATTGAGATGATTGGTTTTTGGTCTTGACTAGGGCACTTTTATCTACCAATAAAATATTTCTGTAGGTTTCTCCCCCGTCACTGGAGGAATTGAACTCAATATCAGCTTGAATGATTTTACTGATTGGAAATGACTTCGTTTCAGATGAAATAATCCCTGATGTTCTTATCTCACAGGAAGGCTCCGGTTGGGCTTGGCGATCGCAGTAGAGAGTCGTATTTTCTGTCAGAAAAATAATAAGCAGTAAGCCAATTATTGAAAAAACAGACCCGAAGATCCAGAGACCAATCGGAGTCACCGAAAACTCAAGGGTACTGCCAGTATTTTCTTGGATTTTAAGCATGGAATTTCGAGGGGAGCTGCTCAGGAGACGGAGGGCGTAGCCATAAAAGCTGACTTCTTAGGCATTACTCTGTGGCTGATAAAGCCATATTACTTTGAGCCTTGCCCCCATCAAAAATCCTCGCCTAACGCACACATCAAATTCGCCCAATAGATACATTAAATAATTAAGTTTTTAATCGTTCTATTGTTGTTTTTTGCTTGTCTAGGGCAGCTTGAGTTTAGGTTGATTGCGTGCGAGTCATTGATTTTAAGTTGGACCCATGGCAGAACGTAGCAAAAAGATTTTGTTGTTTTGGGACTGTCCAGAGTGTGCCCATGCTCATGTGGAAGGACCAACCCAGCGATGTCCCCGATGCTTTTGGTGGCGCGATCGCCAGGTGAAATTTTACGAAGCCAATGATTCTCGGCTGCTGACGCCGGAGGAAGAAGCTCAATACACTCGCCCCGACTGGATTTGCAAAGCTTGTGGCGCGTCTAACCCGGATCGGGGGCAGCCCGTAACGGAGCTGCTGTGTGGAAACTGTAATTCCTGGCAAACGAATAGCTTGGACCTGGGAAGCGATCGCCCGGATGAGGCAGCCGCAGGGAATCAAGTTGAGGCGGTACAGGGACAGTGGCAAGAGGGATTTCGCGTTGATGAAGGGGCCACGAATCCGTCCCCACCCCCGAAGAAATCAGGCGGGCTTGGAAAGAAAATTGTGGCGGGGGCGATCGCCCTGGGCATCGGTGGCACAGGCTTTGGGGCATGGCAGCTCTTCAGCCCGGACATTATCAACGCTGAAATCGTTCAGCGCACCTGGACCGTCAACGTTGAGATTCAAGAGCAGCGCCCCGTTAGCGGCAGCGGCTGGAGCTTGCCCAGCGATGCCTACGATGTGAGCCGCAAGGAAAAGCAGCGGAGCACCCGAAAGGTACAAACGGGGACCACCACTGAAAACGTTGAAGTGTCCTACAAAGAGCAAACTGGCACCAAAGAGGAGTGCAAAACCGTATCCGATGGGAATGGCGTGGGCACCCGAACCTGTCGCGACGTGCCTGTTTTGACCACTAAAACCCGCACCGAGACCAAAACAGTGCCGGTGTATCGCAACGAGCCCGTGTACGACACAAGGAACACATACACAGAGGAAAAATGGGGCACCCAAACCACCGTTAGCAACAATGGCATGGGCGACGCGCCCCGTACGCCGCCCGCGTTTACCTTGGATAACCAGCCCTATCCCGAGCGCAGCCGACCACCCCAAGAAATTTGCTACATCACGGGCAAATATGAAAAGGACAACCAGGTGGACCAAGATCAATGGTCGCTGCCCTGCGTCCAGTACGATCGCCTAGAAGTGGGGGAAACCGTTACCCTCGAGCGCCAGGGAGATCAAGTGAAGCTAACCGGCGACACGGCGAATAAGTAGGTGAATTAAGCAAACGAATAGGGCAGGGATGCGGTGAATCAGGTGAATTAATAACCGAAAGGGGGCGATCGCCAATCGGCAACCGCCCCCCATCATTCACCAACCTTGAAAGGGGCACGTTCTAAGCACCCTACCTTTCCCCAGCTAATGTTCTAGATATTCCCTTCGCCTTAAATATCCACTTCGCTAAGTTCGCGAGTCATATGGTCAAAGGGCGCATCCACCACCACATTGTTGGTCACTCCAGCTTCGGCAACCATTGCCCGCGCCATTTCTTTCATAATCTGGATACCGCGCACCGTCGGCGCAATAGGCACTCCCAAAGAATTGTAAGTTTCCCGCAAGCCGTACAGCACCCGCTCGTTCAAGATATCCGCATCGCCCGCCACGATCGCATAGGACGCATAGCGCAGGTAATAATCCATATCCCGCAAACAGGCCGCATAACGGCGAGTGGTATAAGCATTACCGCCGGGACGCAACAGCTCAGGCACTTCTTCAAACAGGGCCAAAGACGCCGACTTCACCAACGCCGCCGCATTGGCATTCAGCACCGTTGCCACCGTTACCCGGTCCATCCCTGACTCGAAATAGCCCTTCAGGGTATCAATGGCGTCCCGATCAAAGTAGCGCCCGGTAATATCGTAGGTTTTGATCAGGCTGGTAACGGCATCGCGCATATCGCTATTCTCCCAACAGGTTTTTTAAAAAAAGAAATCTCTAAAGAAATCCCGAGGAAATTTCTAACCATGGGTGCAGTGACATCATCACGACATCCAATCAATGGATTTAGAAACAGTAATGACAGAGATTTCGCACTCATAATAATTGCACAGGGCACAGGTTTGTTCCAAGGGCAATCGTTGTGTTCCTTAATGTTTCTCGGGCATTTTTGCGATCGCCCAACCTCCAGCCATATCAGCACTTCGAAGAAATCTTAGGCAGAACCACCCGTTAAATTCTCCCAACCGCGTAGCAACACATTAAAAAAATTTCGGATTGCCCCAATCTTTCCCAATCCCAGCCCCAGCTTCACTACTTTAGGGCAGTGGATTTTGGGCGTGGACTTTGGGTTCACGGCTCACATCTTCAGCCCACGCCCGACGGCAACCCTCAACAGTCCACCACCCTGACATTGCAAGGAATTCATCACGGTGAATTTTTAGTATCTCTAGATACAAACGCCCGTAACTGCCATCCATAGGATAAATCAGATTGTTAGGCGTAGCGGCTTCCTCCCATTTTTAGGGACAACCGCCACCTGGAGCGGGGAAGTGACTTAGGGACGACCATGGCAAACCCATCCTCACTCCCCCAGTTGCTGCATCCACTACCTAGCGGTACCCGTACCACAGATAAATACTGGATACATAGACAAGGAGTCATTTATGGCTAAGACTGCGCAAGATATCTTGCAGATGATCGAAAGCGAAGGCATTGAAATCATCGACCTAAAATTCGTCGACCTATTCGGCATGTGGCAGCATTGCTCTTTCCACAAAAGCCTGATTGACGAGGATGTATTTACCGACGGGGCAGCCTTCGATGGCTCCAGTATTCGCGGATGGAAAGGTATCCAAGCCTCCGACATGGCTATGGTGCCCGACCCCAATACGGCGTGGATCGATCCCTTTATGGAGACGCCCACCCTCAGCATGATCTGCAGCATCAAAGAGCCCCGTACCGGTGAGTTCTATGATCGCGATCCCCGTTCCATCGCCGCCAAAGCCCTGGCGTATTTAAAAGAGTCCGGCATTGGTGACACCGCCTTCTGTGGTCCCGAGCCAGAATTTTTCGTATTCGACGACGTCAAGTACGGTCAAGATGAGTCCTCGGGCTACTACGAAGTGGACTCTGTTGAAGCCATCTGGAACTCCACCCGTGACGAAGCAGGCGGAAACCTAGGTCACAAGATTGGCTACAAGCGCGGTTACTTTCCCGTGGGGCCCTCTGACACCCTTCAGGACATTCGTACAGAAATGTTGCTGACCATGGGTAAGTGCGGTGTTCCCATTGAAAAGCATCACCACGAAGTGGCAACCGCGGGTCAGTGTGAGTTGGGTATGCGCTTCGCTGAGCTAATCACCGCTGCTGACAACGTTCAAATCTACAAGTATGTGGTGAAGAACGTTGCCAAGAAGTATGGCAAGACCGCAACCTTTATGCCCAAGCCAGTCTTTAACGACAATGGATCCGGGATGCACACCCACATTTCCCTGTGGAAAGGTGGCGAGCCTTTGTTCTTCGGTGACAACTACGCCGACTTGAGCCCAATGGCGCTGCACTTTATCGGTGGTTTGCTGAAGCACGCCCCCGCAGTGTTGGCTTTTACCAACCCCTCCGTAAACTCCTACAAGCGCTTGGTACCTGGCTTCGAGGCTCCTGTAACCTTGGCTTATTCCGAGGGTAACCGCTCTGCGTCCTTGCGGATTCCCCTAACGGGCAGCAATCCTAAAGCGAAGCGGATGGAGTTCCGTTGTCCCGACGCCACCGCGAACCCTTATTTGGCGTTCTCCGCGATTATGCTGGCGGGTCTAGACGGTATTAAGAACCAGACTGACCCCGGCGATTCTTTGGATGTGGACATTTACGAGCTGAGCCCTGAAGAGCTGGGCAAGTTGCGTTCCACCCCTGGGTCTCTGGAAGGGGCGTTGAATGCGCTGAAGGAAGACAATGAGTTCTTGACCGCGTCTGGTGCTTTTACTGAGGACTTTATCGAGAACTACATTGCGTACAAGCTGGAGAACGAGGTTGATCCCCTTCGTTTACGTCCCCATCCCTTCGAGTACGTGTTGTACTACGATGCGTAGGAAATTTTAGGGGCTTGCTTCAAGGTGGTAGCATTCTGCTTTTGAGCAAGTGCCCTAAATAAGTTTCTCTGGATAGATACTGACTTCACTGAGTTTTAGGCTGCGATCCTCACCGATCGCAGCCTATTTTTCATCTTGTTTTTTTATCTTGTTTTTTCTGGCGCTTTAGCTTCAATTACTCCGCTTCAGTTCGCCATGATCGTGCATCGTGTCGCCCTAGGTTGCGCACTCTAACTCGCCAGATTTTTGAGAAAGGCGTAGGTTTTCTTGGTAGTCCACGGGGCAATCAATAACGGTGGGCACATCCTGTTCAAACGCCTCTTTTAAAGTGGGCAATAAGTCGTCGGCGCTGTTGACTCGATAGCCCTTTAAGCCCATGCTTTCGGCAAATTTCACAAAGTCGGGATTGCCAAATTCAATAAATCGCGATCGCCGAAACTGGTCCTGTTGTTTCCACTCAATTAATCCGTAGCCGCCGTCATTAAAAACCAGGGTGACAAAAGGAGTTTTTGCCCGTAGCGCCGTTTCCAATTCCTGGCAGTTCATCATAAATCCACCGTCGCCGGTCATGGCAATAATGCGCCGGTCGGGATAGACCAATTTCGCCGCCAGTGCTCCCGGAATGGCGATGCCCATGGCGGCAAAACCGTTGGAAATTAGACAGGTGTTGGGGCGATCGCAATGGTAATGGCGAGCAATCCACATTTTATGGGCTCCCACATCGGAAATGACAATATCGTCCGACCCCATCACCTGGCGCACGTCATAAATAATTTTTTGGGGCTTAATGGGGAACCCTTCGTCTTGGGCGTAATTTTCGTAGTTTTCTAACAGGCGCGATCGCACCCCACTAATAAAATCATCGTTTTTGGTTCGGCGATCGGCCCGGCGCAAAATTTCCACCAACGAATCAGCAATATTCCCCACCACATCCACTTCAGGAATATAGCTACTGTCCGTTTCAGACTCCATTAAACTCACGTGAACAATGGGGATTGTACCGTCAGGATTCCATTTTTTCGGCGAATATTCCACTAAGTCATAGCCCACCGCAATGACTAAATCTGCCCGATCAAAACAGCAGCTAGCCACGTCCCGCTTTTGCAGTCCCGTGGTCCACAGGGACAACGGATGGGTATAGGGAATCGCACCTTTTCCCATAAATGTATTAACAACAGGAATATTTAAACGGGTGGCAAATTCCACAAGGGCATCGCTAGCATTGTCTCGAATCACCCCATTACCCGCCAAAATCAATGGGTATTCGGACTTAGAAATCAAGGCAGCTGCGTCGTTTAATTTAGAAAAAGAGGCGTAGGTTGTAATAGGTTTTCCTAGTCCCAAGGGCTTACCTTCCACCTCCATTGCGGCAATATTTTCAGGTAGATCAATATGCACGGCACCGGGCTATTCTGCCTGGGCTTTATTAAAGGCTTTGCGAATAATTTCGGGCGTGTTGGTGGGGCGAACAATTTGAGCATTCCATTTAGTAACAGGCGCAAACATTGCCACTAAATCTAAATATTGGTGGGATTCAATGTGCATTCGATCGGTGCCCACTTGCCCGGTAATGGCCACCAGGGGCGCACCGTCCTAATTGGCATCGGCAACACCGGTCATGAGGTTTGTCGCCCCCGGTCCCAAGGTGGACAAACACACCCCCGCTTGCCCCGTCAGTCGTCCGTACACATCTGCCATAAAGGCGGCACCCTGTTCGTGGCGAGTGGTAATAAATTCAATGGACGATCGCCCTAGGGCTTCCAATAAAAATAAATTTTCCTCACCGGGAACGCCAAAAACGTAGCGCACCCCTTCCCGCTCTAAACATTGAACTAACAGTTCGGCAGTGTTCATGATTTCGGGTAAAAGTAGGGTAAAAAATAACGAGACAGAGACAACCTCAAAGACTGTTTAAAAAAGACTTTTAAAAAAGACTATTGAAAGTGGCTGGACATGTCATTAATTAAACGCCAAAAGCCTTAAACAGAGGTAAGAATAAGTCCTTTCAAGTAAAAATATTAGGGACTCCTCCCAGCCATTGAGCTTTAAATTTAATTGATGACCGCCCCTAATTGGAAACTTGCCCTTCAAAACTTGCCTTTCAAGACTTGGACACCATTAAGCAATCGCCATATCAGCGTCGCCACACTGTTTTGGTGTTAACAAAAGCGCGAATTCCTTGGGCGCTAAGCTCTCGACCGTAGCCAGACAATCCAATGCCACCAAAGGGCAGTCGCGGATCTGAGCTAACCCAACCATTGATAAATACTGCCCCCGCTTCAATTTCTTTGATGGCGCGTTCGGCTTCGCTGTCGTCGTTGGTCCAGGCGCTGCCTCCTGACGGGGCGATAGCTTAGGAACGCCTGGTGGGATCGACGAATGCGGTCTTCCACAGCGATCGCATCCAAAAGATCAAACCGTTGCGCCACCTTTCCCGTTGCGGGATTAATCGATGCAATTCCCACATGGTTCGCCCCCTCTACCCTGCCGTACAAAGGCTTTAACCTTCAAAGTCAGTGTTGTATTGTCAGCGCCGCAAAAAATCCATCTTGAGGTCGATTCTGATCAACGTTTCTAACCGATATTTCTGACCAATATTTCTGACCAACGTTGTTTTCATCCACGCCTCAAGATCACCTCCCAAAGCCACCCTCTAAAAGTCACCCCCTAAAAATCAACGCCGCGCTTTAAGTCCACCCCTTTTTCAGCGTAATGTTTGTGACATACCATTTCCGAATGAATACTGGCTAAATCAAAATACGCTGGGTCATTTAAGCAGCGCCCGGTGATGATAATTTCCGTATCTTTCGGCTTGCGCTTCAGGTCGCGGGCGATCGCCTCTCCGTCCAATAGCTCCAAATCCACCGCCGGATTTAGCTCATCTAAAATAATGGTTTTATACAGCCCCGAAGCGATCGCCGCCCGGGCAATTTCCCAGCCCCGCTCCGCCTCAATAAAATCTAGCGGCTCCTGCTGGCCGCGCCACACAATGGCATCGCGCCCGCAGCGCTGGTGATCCACCAGGTCCGGATAACTCTGGTGCAACGCCGCGATCGCCGCATCCTCCGTATAGCCCGCGCCCCCCTTCAACCACTGCAAAATCAACACCCGATGGGACCGGTCCAAATTGATCCCCCGCCCGATAGCCTGGAGCGCCTTGCCCAGGGCACTGGTGGACTTGCCTTTCCCCGCTCCCGTATACACCTCAATACCGGTGATCGTCCCCCCATCCGTACGCTGGCGCGGACGCATTTCCGAATGTAAATCGGCAATCTCCAAAATCTCCGCTGGAGCCCCTCGCCCGGTCACAATAATTTCCAGCTCCTCCGGCTTAGCACCCAAGGTTTTAACCACATCTTTCGGGGATAGCAACCCCAAATCCAACACCGGATTCAGCTCGTCCAGCACCACCACCGAATACAGCCCCGCGGCGATCGCCCCCTTAGCCACATCCCACCCGCGCTTCGCCTCAGCCTAAACCAGCATGGTCACCTCCTCCGGACCAAAAACCTCCGCCCGTCCGGTGCGCCC
>CALCTI010000614.1 GCA_937894105.1 uncultured cyanobacterium | reverse complement strand
GGGCTGAAACCCTTACGGATCTTGACTTAGGGATTCAATTGATGACAGCCCCTAGCCATATTCCCATCTTATGAAATTAGGTCTATAAAAGCGGATTTCGTATCAGATCGCGCCTTCTCCGTACTAATCGCCACCGCCAAATCCACCTTTTCCCGCAGCTGCGTCTTTAAAATCTCGCTGGGTTCTCGAGAAGCGATCGCCCCAAACAAGTTCGAGACCTCCCTTAATTCCAGCCCGAAATCATCCAACAACGGCTCCAGCTTAAATGGGTCATATGCCCCCTTGCCCAATCCCCTACGAATGGTAATCACGCCCGCTGCCATAGCGCCAAGCGGCCTGCCACTGCTGTAGCCGAAAATTATCGTCCGCTTGGAGCTGCCCCAATGTGCGGTCCAACACATCGTAGGCTCCCAGACTTAAATAGTGCCCCATCCACGTGGTTAACGCAGGCAATCCCAAGCGCGGCACCAAACCCGTCACCATCAACGGAGCAGCAAATGCCGTTCGCATCAGGGCGATGGACAGGGCGGGAAATTGCACCACGTCTTGCAAAAACGGTTTCAGAATCGCATCCCCAGCGATCGCCATTTCCCCAAATACCCGGTCCAGCAAAATATTAATCCCCTGGGGGTTGGGCGTGTCCCCCGGCTTAACGCTCATGGACTGTTGAAACAGCCAGGTTACTGATAGATTCGGCTGATAAGGTTGCAGCTCATTCAGGGATTTCTTATCTAATTTTTTAGTCGCCAAAGCACTATGAATTCCATCCGTTAAACGGGGCAAATGACGCAACAGAGCCGCAAAACCACCAAAGCTTAACGGCGACTGGCAACCGCTACTATCTCCTACAAAAATCAGGCGATCGCACGGAGCCAACAGGGGACTATTTTTATAGCTGGGAAACATCCCAAATAATGCTCGCTTTACCTCCAGCGATCGCCACACTTGATCGGGAGTTTCTGTTACTCCCTGGTAAGCAGGCATTTGCTCGTAATAGTCAGCAAATAATTGTTTTAGGGTGGGGCGATCAGGACTAGCATCCACATAGGTAAACATATAGGTCGTGCGTCCCGAAGAGGCTGGAAATGCCTCCCAAAAATACTGATGCGCCGACTTTTTATTACCCACAATCGGCCCCGTAGTGGCAATTAAATCCGCCGTATCGTTCTTGCCAAATTCCCCCTTGCTCCCCGTGGCGCAGGTTCCCACCACCAAACAAATTCCATCGGGCTGAGTATCACCACGCACCTGTCGCACCACCGGCGAAAAATGCCCCATGGCATCAATCAATAATCGCGCCTGTATCTGCTCAAACTGAGAGATTTCCTGGTCTTTTTGATCTGATTTTTTATCTGCATCGCCAATATTTCTATAGGCATCGGCACTGCCTTGCACCCCTGCCCCGACGGGAGCGCGATCACCCAACTTCTTCAAAATCAACGACATCCCATCAGGGTGCACCGTTGCCGATTCAAACGCTGTCTTTTCCCATAAAACACCCCCCGCCGCCAAAAACTTTTCCTTTAAAACTGATAGCAACCTAGTCGGGCTAACGCCCACATTCAACACATCCCGCACCCAATAGTCTTTACCCCCGTCAAACTTAATGCGCACCGGATTATATTCACTGGCGATCACCCCCTCCAGCTCCTCCGGCGTCAATAATCCCAACGACAGCAACTCTCCCAACTCCAGCCGCGAACTATTCCACTCCTGCGATCGCCCCTGAAGCGCCCCCCGCTCCACCACCAAAATCCGCCAGCCCCTCTGCACCAGCGCCAACCCCAACACAATCCCCAAGGTGCCCCCAGCAATTACCCCATCCCACGCCGTCTCCGCATCCATCCCCAGCGCCGTCACCGTCTCATCCAACACCTGCCGCCGAGGCAGGGTCTGCGATCGCACCTGTTCCCACACCGCATCCGCCCGCGCCAACCCCGTCGCCGCATTACTCGGCAGCTCCGCCAACCAGGTTTCAAAATTACTCATGGATGCTTAATTCCTGTTAATTCCTGTCGTTACTGTTGGAGATTATGCGATCGCCTGCTCCATCAAATCATCATCCATTTCATAATTAGCCGCCACCGTTTGTACGTCGTCTAAATCCTCCAGCGCATCCATCATCTTCACCAACACCTTAGCTTGATCGACCTCACTCACCGCTAGCATATTATTAGGAACCCAGCGCAATTCTGACTGATAAACAATAAATCCTGAACCTTTTAAAACCGTTTCTAAATTCTCTAAGTTTTCCGCCGAAGTGGTCACTTCAAACCCACTAATTTCAAATCCTTTTCCATCTTCTCCCTCGAATGATTCGTACCCCTCCCCATCCCCTTCCAACGACGCCATCAACAGCGCTTCCTCGTCAATGTTGTCCCCAATCACTGTCACAAACCCAAACGGGTCAAACATCCAACCCACACAGCCCGTTTCCCCCAAATTTCCACCATTCTTACTAAACGCCACCCGTAAATCCGCCGCCGTTCGATTGCGATTATCCGTCAACGCCTCCACCAAAACTGCCACTCCCCCAGGACCATAGCCTTCGTAGCGAATGGCTTCCAACTGAGAACCGTCGTCCAAAGTGCCGCTGCCTTTAGCGATCGCCCGATCAATATTGGCATTGGGCATCCCCGCCGCCTTCGCCTTTTCCAGCGCCGTTCTAAGCTGAAAATTTGCCGCAGGGTCCGGTCCCCCCGCTCGCGCCGCTACAATCAAATCCAGCGCCAGCTTGCTAAAGACCTTCCCCTTGACGGCGTCAACCCGCGCTTTTTGTCGCTTAATATTCGCCCATTTACTATGTCCCGCCACTGTTATCCGCCACCCATTTCTAGATGCTTTTCACGACTTTTTACATCGCTTCGTTAGTGTATCGTTATCGATTCATTCTCTCAACCAAAGGTCAAACTTTAGCTATCTTTAAGTGATTTCCTTCAGTTTTGGATCCTGGTGACTATAAATTTGTCCGTCGGAAAATAGGGAAGCGATCGCCGTTTTTACCGCACTTAAAAAACCGTAGAAATAAAACACCCCTCGCACAATTCCCTTAGTCAAAGATTTATCTTTATTGCAAGGGGGATTCCCTAAAACATGACAATCAAACAGTCGCACATACAGCCGCAAATTTTGCCACAGGGTTAAATTGCGAAATCCCATCCAAAAGTGGTTGTGATAATGGGTCACCTGATATTGAAACGTGCGAGTACTAATATTGTGACACCCCCCAGTGGGCTCACCAATATGTACCAACGCCGCATTCGGTTCGTACCAAATATCGTAGCCAGTTTTGCGAACCTGTAAGCACAAATCAGATTCTTCTCGAATGGCACTGCCCTGCATTCGCTCGTCAAATGCTAAACCATAGTTGTCAAAAACTTCCCGACGAAAAGACATATTGCACCCCCGCGCCGACAGCACCTGCTGAGGGTTCTCCACGTAAGTAAAGTCGAGATAATACCAGGCAATACCTGGATCCAAGGCTTCGGGAGGTAATTGCTGAACCGCAAACGTTTTCAACTTATTTTCATCCACAGCAGGCGGCAAAACTCGTCCTGCCACGGCTCCCACTTCAGGCTTTTCTAAAAACACAGTCACATGGCTTTTTATAAAGTGGGAATCCATACGAATATCATCATCAATAAAAATAATAATATCGCCTTTTGCTCGACGAATCGCATAGTTTCTTGCCCCTGGCAAGCTAGCAAAGTCGGGTGTGAATAGGGTTATTTTACCTGCTGTCTTAGCCGCGTCTAAATATTCAGCAACCTCAGGGGTATGATCCTTCGTTTGATCAACAACAATCACTTCAAAATTTGGATAATCTTGAGCAACACAGTCAATTAACGTACTTTTAAGGGGCTCCTCTCGGTTATAGGTTGGCACCACTAAAGAGACAGAGGGAAGGGTTGGAAGTTTAGAAGCAGTCATAGGTTTTGAGTCGGCAAATTTGATTCGCGAAAGTAGCCGTTAGAAACGCTATTCTTAGGAACTGATTTTTCAAAGCTTTGAGGAGACTAATGTCTTAAAAAGCTTTTAAAGGGATAATTTGGAAGCTAATTTAAAGCTGGCAAGCTTAACGTTAACCAGTCACTAAACAATTACAGCACCGGAGATTTAACCTCGCACCCTTGCCCGTCCAGAACCGCTTGGTACACGTCTGCCAGTTGACGCCCCACCACATTCCAATCGTATTGCGATCGCGCCAGGCGTTCCCCTCGCTGCCCCATTGTCCGACGCTGCTCCGGCGATCGCAGCAGTGTTTCCAAAGCATTAATCCACGGTTGGCGCTCCCCAGGAACAATGATTCCCGCTCCCGCCTCCTCGATTTCTGGAGCCAGCTGTAAAGCCGGAGTCGTTACCACCGCCACCTTAGCCGCCATTGCTTCCACCGTCGAGATCCCGAAATTTTCACCATAGGTGGGTAGGGCAAAAATATCCGCCGACTGTAACAGTAAATCTTTGGCTACCCCGCCCACAAATCCGGCAAAAGTAACGCGATCGCCCAATCCAAGGCGGCTAACTTGATTAATTAACGTGTGTTCATAGTCTTGATCTCCCGACCCTCCAACCATTAAATGGAACGGGGTTTTATCTTTTAAAGATTCCAATACATTCAATAGAAAATCGAGGCGCTTTTTAGGGTGTAATCGCGATAAAAATAAAATCACTGGCGTAGTAACGGGCACCCCGTATTTTTCTTGTAAACAGTCTTTTGGACTGGGGAGATTGGGAGATAAATCAACGCCGTAAGGCACCACAAAAGGGGACGCCCTAATACCATAGTGCTTAACGTCTAAGGCCTCTTGGTGGGTAGAGCAGTGAATGGCATTGGCTCGATTTAAGTTTTTTCCCTCCGCTAATATCATATAGATTTTTTTCTTGAGGGCTTTTTGACTAATGACCCAAGGTAAGAAATGTCCGTGGGGATTAATAATATAAGGCTTATTTTTATGGCGAGAAATTAGCCCCGTAAAGGTGCACACGTAGGAAAAAAACGAATGAATTTCTACTAAATCATAGGTGTCTATATTGTTCCAAAGCCACTTGCTAAACTCCCAAGAAAATATAAATTCGGAGATGGCATTGACGGAGGATAAATGCTTTTGAAAAAATCGTACGGGCGTGCCCTTGTAGTCCGTGAGCTGGTGTAGAGGCACGTCTAAGCAGCGATCGCCATTGTCATTAGTGGTGGCAATCTCCGCGTCAACGTTTTGCGATCGCAACGCCTGCACCAGCTCCAGGGCCGCCACGCTAGTGCCCCCTCGCACCGGTCCCACCGACGGAATTACGTGTAGTACTTTCATAGGGTTATGTTTCGTGGCGTTATCGGGCACTCCTAAACATTGTCTGCATCATCGTCACTGATGGGTAAATCAACTGACGGACAAATCAACTGACGGACAAATCAAACGAAATAGATCGAACTTTTGGTCCCGATTTTAGGGCGTTCTCTTTTTACGAGCTTGGGTGTAAGCATCAAAGTACTGGCGAATCATAGTTTGGGGCTGGAACAGTTTGGCGTTGACTAATCCCTTCTCCTTCATTTTTCCCAAATCTTCCGGATTTAAACGATCCGCCAGGGTTTTGGCTGCCTGGTGGGGCTGACGGGGGTCAATATAGGTGGCTGCACCTCCCCCCACCTCCGTCATCGGGCGATCGTTGGAAGTAAAGACGGGACAGCCACAGGCTTGGGCTTCGATAATTGGCCAGCCAAACCCCTCCTGGAGGGACGGAAATAGCAGGGCGATCGCCGAAGAATAAAGGGCTCGCAACCCTTCATTGGAAACGGGACCTAATTCCATCACGTGGTCCATTAGGCGATGGTGATGAACAAACTCCAGGGAGTGGGTCCCCAGGGGAGAACCGGCGATCGCCAGCCGCAAATGAGCTAGTCCCTGTTCCTGCACCAACTGGCGAAAAATTTCCAGCAGCCCAGGTCGATTTTTATACCAGGCGTCACTGCCAATGTGAAATAAAAACGGCGTATTTGGCGCTAGCCCCATTGGCTTGAGATGCAGTTTTTGCTGAGGAGGAGCCATGGGCGAATAGGGATAATTCAGTCCCATATAAATCAGCTCCGTTGCCGAGGGCTCCACCGTTGTTAAGCGCATTAAATCCTGGCGGGTGCTCTCTGATACACACACAACTAACTGGGATCGGTTAAGCCCCCGCACAATTAACTCTTGTAGCTTTTGCCCGGTCCACTTCGTCGGATTCTCAGGCACTTCCCCCAGCGCCGATCGCACGGCCATCAAATCGTGGCAAGTGACCAAATGGGGCACCCCCTGCAGGTGCTTTGCATAAAACGCATTTGAATGGTCACAAATATGCACCACATCGGCCCAGCGCTTTTGCCACCATAAAATTATTGGGAAAATCAAAAATTTATCAATATATCCCAGCCATTTTCCAAGACCGTGGGGCGATCGCTTAAGATATCCCAACACCGGTACTGGGCGACTAATTTTCACCCTATGCTCAGTTTGTCGTATCTCTTGCTCCAGAAGCGATGCAAAGCGCTGCATACTTTGCTGCCCGTCCGGTAAGTAGTTAGAAACTAAAAGGATTTTCATCGAGAAAGGGCACGTAAGAAAGGCAAAAAAGAGTTTCGTAAAAAAATCAAGCTAAAAGACAACTACAATTCTGGGTCTGATGGAGTTCGCGTCAACTTAAATGGGCATCAAATCAACTTCTATCAAACTTCCGCCAAAATCTTAAAACGCCGACCGTGTTGCTTATTTCCCTTTCGCTGTTTCGCTTTTGCCATTTCTCACACTATCACCGTCCACCGTTCCGCTGATTTCTGATTATTTATGCTGGTTACTGGGGCTGACTACCGATGCTGTTTACCTGTTCTGCTGACCTATTCTGCTGACTAACTGCCCCAGGGGGAGATTGCCACCATGCCCCTCGCCTGATTTTGGATTCCTACCGATTTCGGGAATTTTAGTCCTTAGGCACTTGTTTTTTTGGGTATTTCTCCTAAATTGTTTTCTCCCAACAGATTGAAGCGCTGAAATCAGGGATCTTGGGACGGCTGGAGCTGCAAACGCTCCAACAGCTTTAATTTTGAGTGTGTTCCCGACACCGTTTGACTCTAACTTAACTTACGCCAATTTCACTAGAGAGTACCCATGACATCTTTCACTGCCCTAAACCCTGGAGCCGGATTTACGGATCGCGTTAATCGCGACTCTTTTTCGGATTACTCCGCCCTCAAAAAAACTTCGTTGCACACGCTGCACGGGGGAGAGGTAGAAGGGAAGCGGTAGCAGGAATTGCGAAAGTTGCAGAAAGCGGGGGGGGCTGATTCGCGATCGCCCCT
>CALCTI010000613.1 GCA_937894105.1 uncultured cyanobacterium | reverse complement strand
GGTTTTGGGTTTTTCTTTTGGGTCTGGGGGTCGCTGTTTTTGTCTGGTTTTGGGTGGTGTTTTTCTTGGGGGGTATGGGGGGGGGTGGGTTGTCGGCTCTGGGAGAAGCCTTGAAAGGAGTGGCGGCGGTGTTGTTGGCGCGGCAGTTTTTTCCGGTGGGCTCCCCGTGGGAACTGTTGGGTTTAACGGCACTGGTCATGGGGCGCTATTGGGTGGGCGGCGGCGCGGGCACCACGAATGTGACCTGGGGGGCACTGGTCCACGATCCGGTTAGTTTTGCCCTCACGTGGTTTTTGAGCTTTATGGGGTGGCTGATTGTTCGCGATCGCCAAACCAGCAAATATTTAGTGCTCGGGATTTACCCCCTGATCATTATTGCCTTACCGAAGGGGACAACGACTCACTTTGGTTTGGCGGTTATGCTCTGTGGGCTGCTGGGGTTTATTTATCAAAAAGTGCCCGACGATTTGGAACTGTCAGAGGCGGGGGCAAAAAAGGAGTCGCGAGTAATGTTTCGATTTTTTAGGGGCGATCGCGCGGTCACAAGCCTAGACGATGAGTTGCAAGAGTCCACGGTGGGGGGCAAAGCAGCCACTTTATCAAAGCTGCGGCGGCAGGGCTATCCGGTCCCGGCGGGGTGGGTGCTACATCCGGGAGACGACCCGATGTTGCTGGCAGCTTACTGGTCGGGGCGAGATGACGAAGGTCCCAACGACGGGTCCGTGGGATGCTTGATTAAAAGCGCCATTGGTCCAGATATTAAGCAGGAATTTGACCCGGCATTGATTGCCCGATCCTCGGCGGTGGGGGAGGATGGCGATCGCGCCTCGGCAGCGGGCATGTATGAATCTATCGGCAATATTCGCAGCTCGGATCAGTTGGTAACGGCGATCGCCCAGGTCTTCGACTCTTATGATGCCCCCGCAGCGCGGCAGTATCGGCAGGATTTAGGGCTGGACGATGCGCCAATGGCAGTGCTGGTGCAGCCCCAAATTGAAGGGGTATTTTCCGGCGTCGCCTTTAGTCGCGATCCGGTGCGACGGTCTGGCGACGGCGTAGTGGTAGAAGCGCTGCCCGGCAATGCGTCTAAAGTGGTGTCCGGGCGAATCACCCCCGAGGCTTATCGGGTGCAGGTGAGTGATGATACGTTGAATAGCTGGCGACAGAGCTGGGGATTAATCACACCGCAAGAAAGCCGTAAAAGCGCTAAAACTAACAGCAACTCCTCACCCACATTTCAATTTAATTTAGAGCGATCCAATACCATCACAACGCCCATCGAAACCATCACTGGCGCTGGCGACGTTCCCCTATGGCTGGTGCAGGAAGTGGCGTGTTTAGCGCGGGATATTGAGCAGCGTTTTGGCGGTATCCCCCAGGATATGGAGTGGACCTTTGATGGCGATCGCCTGTGGGTATTGCAAGCACGGTCCGTCACTACCCTGCTGCCCATTTGGACTCGGAAAATCGCGGCGGAAGTGATCCCCGGTTACATTCGTCCCCTAACCTGGTCCATCAATCGACCCCTGACCTGCGGGGTTTGGGGTGATTTATTTCAGGTCGTTATCGGCGACACACCCGATATTGATTTTCTAGAAACGGCAACGCTGCACCACAGCCGCGCTTACTTTAACGTCACCCTGCTGAGCGAACTGTTTGGGCGAGCCGGACTCCCGCCCGATAGCCTGACGTTCTTAACCCAGGGCGGTAAGCCGGGAAAAGTGCCTGTGGCGGCAATGATTCGCGCTATTCCCGGCCTGTGGCGTCTGGTCGGGCAGGAACGGCGACTGATTAAAAACTTTTTAAATGATGATCGCGATTACTTCACTCCGGCCCTGTCAGATCTGCGATCGCACCCAGTGCTTAATTCAGATCCCGCCTATTCACAACTAACGGTTCCGCAGCTGATTAAGCGTATTAAAAGCATTTTAGAGCTGTTAGAAAAAGCCACCTATTACAGTATTTTGGCTCCCTTGAGTGTTGCAGTACGTCAAAAAATTAGCGGCGTTTCCTCGAATCAGTTAGACACCAGCGATACCCCAGAAATCGCATCGGCCAAGCATTTGGAAAGCCTGGGCGATCGCATTCACCAACACTTACGAAATGGCGACCTTGAAAGCCTAAAAAACATCAATTCCATTGAAGAATTATTTAAACTGCTAACAGACACTCCAACAGGCAAAAAATTAATACAAGACTTTGATCAATTCCTGAATCGTTATGGCTATTTAAGCGACGTGGGCACTGATATTGCTGTTTCCACCTGGATTGAAGATCCCAGTGCTCCCCAAAGCGCCCTATTGAATTTTGCGCGCAATCCTGTTTCTAAGCAATCTGAAATGCCCAAGAAAGCACCAAAATCTCTACAGAAACGGGTGCAATTAAGGGGACGAGTTACGGTGGTTTACAGTCAGTTACTAGCGGAATTACGATGGCATTTTGTGGCGATCGCTCGACAGTGGCACCATCGCGATTTCATCAACAACCTCGACGATATTTTTATGCTTACCTGGGAAGAAGTGCAGGCAATTTCTAAAGAGTCTCCCCAACAGCCGAAGGATTTAAAACAACATATTTGCGATCGCCACGCTGCCTTTAGCCAAGATAGTCAACATTCTGCCGCGCCATTGGTTTATGGCAACATTGCCCCGCCCTACCTCGCTGAGCAACCGATAGACGACGGACAGTTGACAGGGATTGGTAGCAGCGCTGGCACCGTGCAAGGGGAGGTGCTGATTTTAGACAAACTGCGGGGAACGGTCACGATTAGTCGCGACACAATTTTAGTCGTTCCCTACACCGATTCCGCGTGGGCACCGCTGTTGGCCCAGGCCGGCGGACTGGTGTGCGAGGTGGGAGGACAACTATCCCATGGGGCGATCGTGGCTCGGGAATATGGCATTCCGTCGGTGATGAACGTGAGCAATGCAACGCGACGGCTGCGGACCGGGCAGCGCGTTAAGCTCGATGGCGATCGTGGTGTTATTGAACCCCTATAAGTCAGCGTGGCGTTGCTGAATAGGGACATGTTTTTGCAAAGTGCTAAACGAGGTTTCGTGGCTTGCGGT
>CALCTI010000612.1 GCA_937894105.1 uncultured cyanobacterium | reverse complement strand
CCCTAGGGAAAGGGATCGAGTCGGTGCACGGCATTTATGGGTTACGCGTTAACCAGCTGATAGGGGGACGTCAGTTTTTCTAACTGGCTCACCAATAGGCTTAGGAACAACCCCACATCGGTGACCACGCCCACGGATTCCAGGGAGCCCCGGTCCGCCAGCTTTGTTACCACGGCGGGATTAATATCCACACACACCAACTTCACGCCAGCGGGGGTCATATTGCCCACGCCGATGGAGTGGAGCATGGAGGACAGCATCAAAATCATATCTGCCCCTTCCACCTGCTTAGCGTATTGCTCCTGGGCGACGATCATGTCGGTGACAGTGTCCGGTAGGGGACCGTCGTCACGGATGGAGCCTGCTAGCACGTAGGGCACGTCGTGTTTAACACATTCATACATGACTCCCTGGTGAATCGATCCAGCCTCCACCGCTTTGGCGATGTTGCCGTGGCGACGGATAGTGTTGATGGTTTTTAGGTGGTGCCGGTGACCGCCCCGCACGGCAATCCCCTGTTTCATATCCACCCCCAGAGAGGTACCCATGGTGGCTTGCTCGATGTCGTGGACGGCGATCGCATTCCCCCCGAGCAAACTGTGGATATAGCCATCGCGGATCAGGCTGGCCAGGTGCTCGCTACCGCCAGTGTGGACCACCACGGGACCGGCTACCACCACGGTTTTGCCACCGCGATCGCGAATCTGGCGCAGTTCCCACGCAATTTGCTCCACCACCAATTCCACCCGGCGCTCGCTGGAAACACCGTTTGCCATAAATGCAAACTCTTGGGAAGCGCTGGATTTGGTCGCGTCACGACCGGTGATTTTGCGGTTGGTGCGGATACCGTCGACGCCCACCACCACCGACTCGCCTGCCACCAAATCCCGCAGTACTTTGCACTGGGCTTTGGGGCTGCCGGACCCAAGACCGGTAATGGCGATCGCCCCATCCATGCGCTGGTTATCCACGGCAATCCACTGTCCGTTAATTTGCACTTCAGTGGGATAAATAGTGCTCACGTAAAAATCATCGGGGGCTACGCCGGTTTGGATAACGTCCTCCAGCAACGCATCCTTTTGCCCCTCGTCCGTCGGGGCGATCGCACCGATTTCAATCAGCTGACTGAACAACTCCTCCATCACCAAACGGGACGGAGCCGTCAACTTAATGCGCGCCGACGACTCGCTATTGCGCTGTTCCCCCAGGTCAAAGTTCAACACCTGAAAACTGCCGCCCCCTTCCACAATCAAATCCAACGCCCGACTAACCACCCCCGCGTCGAGCAAATGACCGCGCATTTCCAGCACGCGACTTTCCAAAGTAAGCGACGCGTGCCGATCCGGCATAATCGGCTCCGTTACCCGCAAGGTCAGACACTTAGACGCACCTCCCGCCTTCAAAAACTCCGTTAGGGGCGTTTCCACCAAATCAAATCCAGCTTTGGTCAATACGGATCGCAACTCAACACTGGCCTTATTCATCACCACCGTGTCGCCAATATTCACTGCGTTACAGGCAAAATTCACCGCGTCTGCTTCGGCGATCGCAATACGCTTACTGGCCGGCACCCGCCCTTCAATCACCCGGTTAGAATAACCATCAAACGCAGCGGGATAGTACAGCAAATAGCCCCCTTGAAGCGGGCAAAAACAGGTGTCCAGGTGGTAAAAGCGATCGTCCACCAAATGCAGCGACAACACCTCAATATCTAACCACTCAGCCAGGTAGCCATGGGACGCCAACTCCGAGCGGAACCCATAACCTGCCCACAGCCAACGCCCTTCCCGGTCAAACAGCGCATCACCCGCCCCCTCAAAGGGCAAATCCTTCGGCAGCTCGTAGGCAGTAAAGCCATTGTCCTCAAACCACTGCCTAAAATAGGGCTCTTCCCCCTGGCGCTCCGGGTGATAAAACCGGCTCACCACCGCCTTATCCCCCAGCACCAATCCAGCGTTGGCGGTGAATACCATGTCAGGCCAACCCTTCGCCGGCGGCACCAAATCCACGATCGCCCGGTCCTTGATAATCTGATATAGGCTCTGCCACTGTTCTACGGCGCGATCGCGAGACGACTTATGAATATTGCCCTCCATCCAGGGGTTAATGATGTAGTCCACGTCGTAATGGTCCGGGGCACACATCAGAAAGCGAAGTTCAGTCATGGTAAAAATCTAGTGAGAATCTAAGGAACACCCAGCCCGCCTAGGACGAGAAATCTGTAAACCAGGGGAATTGGTAACAAGTAACTGTACCCTGTTCGCAGCCGAGGATGAATCAACTTAGGTCTGAATTTACGAAGAAATTTATAAAGATTTTTTCGCCATTCTTAGGGATATTTTTATCGAAGTCTCTATCGAAATCTTTTAGGAAACAGGGGTGTGTGGCGATGGTGAATTAATCCCTAACCGGCGATCGCCAACGGCAATTGTCAGAAAATTATGAAATACCGATGGCACCGTCTGGATGTCCCCGGAAAATCCACCAAAATCAATTGCTTAAAAGATTATTTGAACTGCCCTAATTTCTCTACGGTTAAACATTACTAGGAACAACCATTAGGAACAATACAATGGGAATAATTGGAACTGTTTTTTCAAACTGGTTGGCAATTTACCGCCGGGAACTTCAAGGGTATTTTGCCTCGCCTTTAGCCTATGGAATCGCGGGCGTCTTTTGGCTATTGGCTGGATTCTTTTTTGTGGCAATTTTGCTGGGTCCCGAAGGCATTATTGTCCAGGGCAACTTAAGGGCCGCCCAAGCCCAACAGCTTGGTATTACCGTTCCTCCCTTCGACATGGCTGAACAATTTATTCAGCTTTATTTAGGCACCCTCGGTTCCCTATCCCTATTTATCTTGCCCATCCTTTCCATGGGGCTTTATGCGGAAGAACGTAAGCGAGGCACATTGGAATTACTAGCCACGTCTCCAATAACAAACTGGGTTGTGGCCCTAGGGAAATGGGCGGGGGCATTGACCCTATATATTTCCCTGGTTTTGCCCTTATTACTGTTAGAAATTATCGCTTTTTCCAAGGCGAATCCCCCAGTGGCGTGGGGAGTTCCTGTGGCAGCCCACGTGGGATTGATCCTGTTAGCAGCGGCTGTTTTATCGTTGGGAATGTTTGTGTCGTCCCTCACGGACAGTACCGTAATGGCGGCGATTTTAACCTTTTCCCTGGTGCTGCTGCTGTGGGTGATGGACTTAATTGCCGCCAGCGTGGGTGGGGCGATCGGTGACGGTTTAACCCAGTTTTCCTTGCTCAATCACTTTAATGGGTGGGTATCGGGAGCCATTGAAACGCGCAGTTTGTTCCTATTTGGTACCTACACTTTTCTAGGAATTTTTCTGCCGGCTCAGGCGATCGAAACCCTGCGTTTTCAGCGCACCTAGGTAGTCAGTTATCCTAATACTAATTTTCAAAAAAGAAGATGGACTTCAAGTTTACAAAAATCGAAATTTAAATATTTTATTGGCAGCTTGGATTTGTTGATTTGATTTAGGGAATTGATATTAATGGAATTAATATTTGTAGGATGCATGCCAACGCACCGCACAGAAATTAAAGCCTTTGACTCGGTGCATTGGCACGCACCCTACCCAAAGAAAGGAAGGACTAAAATGCCTCTTTGACTTAGAGAATTTGTATCAAGCATCTCTTGATTTAAGCTGCCTAGTACTCTGCTACAGTCCCGAAAACAGCGCTCCAAGAATTAAACATGCCAGGCAACATAGCCCTAAAATCATTGAGCCATAAGCATATTGCAGTAGGGTATATTTCTTCTTCAGCACTAGCCCGGTTCTGTAGATGTCCACTAGAAAAAGACGACGAACCCTGTTGAGATCGTTGATGTTGTTGAACATGGTTTCAACAAACTTTTTTTCTGAAAGCTGTAAGTAGGTGCCAAAGAAAATGGGGTTTAGCTTAATGGGCTTGGCTTTCTTTTTTTTCTTAAAAGGAGAGCTGATATTTTTAGGAAAAATCACCAGAAGCCCGAGACCAATTGTCAAAAACTCAGCAATTAGAAACAGAAAAAATAGGGCAAGTAGCGGCGGGCTAAAGTTCCTAATTGAGTCGAGATTTGTGGATAGGATGGTGATAACAACGGCGACAATACTAATTAAAATATTGGCTTTTTGATCTGCCTGGGTAATTTGTTGGGTTTGATTTTGATGAATGGTGCGCATTAAGTTGATGGTCTCGCGACCGGGGAAGCTTTCTTTGGGTCTGGGAACGAGGTGGAAAGCCATTGAGGATCCTAACTTTGGCCAAATTAGTGTAGAAGAATTGTATCTGGATGTATTCTGTCCCCGCTTTTTCTGTGAGTGCGTTTTCTTTGCAGGCTTTACCGCAAGGGGGCGCAGGGGGTCGTAAAGGGTTTCGCTTCGTAGACGGGTGGGGAAAGGTGGGGTGGAATCGGTTAAGTTCGTTTGTGGAGCTTTGGGGATAGGATATTCCCACCCAGCGGTGATCGCTGCCCTTTGTACCTTATCTTCAAGAACACGAGGTCTGGGTCAGCGAGAATTCTGCTTCTTCTAGGGGCTGTCATCAATTAAATCTCTAAGTTAAGAGCCATAAGGGTTTCAGCCC
>CALCTI010000611.1 GCA_937894105.1 uncultured cyanobacterium | reverse complement strand
CGTCAGCAGCACTTTCATCAAACGTTGGACCTGTGCCGTTGGTACCGTCGACGGCGCCATTTGACCCATTAGAAGGGGCGTTAACGCCGTTAGAAGATTCAGATTGTGTTGAGAATTGAGAAGCAGACTCTTGGAGGGGGTTAGAGTCGGGCCTCTCAGGTAAATTGGCGTGGGTTTCCGTATTGTGTGCCATTGGGAGGCGATCGATAGCAGAAGAAACCGCTACCCTAAGAGAATAGTTCGAGAGGCGAGCGATGAGCTTGTGCCCTAAGCCCTTCGAAAAAACATTTAGAAGCCCCGTTTAACAACCCGCCTAAAATTCGCCAATTTTAAGTTCTTTAGTAAACGTCTATGACCCTTACTTCGGCAGCGGCGGATTCGGAGTCCCAACCTCGCGATCCCCAGAATTCTAATGCAGAACCGTCCCCGTCCCAAACTGAAGGAGGGGCAAAGGGCGGAGATTTAACGGCGATCGCCCCACCGCCAGTGGTCCTAGAACAGGTGGTGCTGTCGATCTCGGGAATGAAGTGCGCGGGCTGCGTGTCGGCGGTGGAGCGGCGATTACAGCAGCAGGATGGGGTTCAGGAAGCGTGTGTGAATTTAGTGACGGAGACGGCGGCGATCACCCTTACCCCCGGCACCGACGGGGAAGAATTAGCGGCGGTGCTTGGCAAAGCAGGGTTTCCCAGTGAGGTGCGATCGCCCGACGCAGATTTAGCTGATCTGGAAAAAGCTGACGACGAGGAAGAACCGGGGCAATGGATACAGCTTTGGAACCACTGGAAGGGAGTGGGCTTGGCGGCGGTGCTGCTGGGTATTTCTAGCTTTGGACATTGGAACCATATGGGCGGTCCCGAGCTGCCTTTAATTAGCGCCATTGAGTTTCACTTTCTGGTGGCCACCTTGGCGCTGCTGTTCCCCGGTCGCGAGATTATCCAGGACGGCTTGGTGGGGCTCTGGCGGCGGTTGCCCACCATGAACTCCCTAATCGCCATGGGCACCCTATCCTCCTACGGAGCCAGCCTGGTGGCGCTGATTTGGCCCAATCTGGGATGGGACTGTTTTTTTGATGAACCGGTGATGTTGCTGGGCTTTATTTTGCTGGGGCGCACCCTGGAAGGACGGGCCCGGCGACAGGCACGGAAAAATTTCGAGGCGTTGTTAGCCCTACAGCCCACCGTGGCGCGGGTGTTGCCGTCGTTAACCGCTGGGATTCGCGACAATTTAACAGACGTGGACCCGGCGATCGCCCAGAAAATCCCAGCCTCCCGGGTGGTCCCCGGTCAGTGGCTGTTGGTACTCCCCGGCGATAAGGTGCCCGTGGACGGAACGGTGAAAGCGGGACAAACGGTGGTGGATGAATCGATGCTCACCGGCGAATCCATTCCTGTGGGCAAAACCTTGGGCGACCCGGTGCAAGGGGGCACGGTGGTGCTGTCCGGGGCGATCGCCGTTCAGGCAACGGGTACGGGGCAGGATACGGAAGTAGCTCGCATTGTGAAACTAGTGGAGGCGGCCCAAACCCGCAAAGCTCCGGTGCAACGCCTGGCAGATACGGTGGCAGGCTATTTCACCTACGGGGTGATGGGCATCGCCGCGAATACCTTGGATACCTGGCTGGGAGTAGGGCTATGGACCGCAGGTGGCACAGTGGTCCTGAGTCAAACCACC
>CALCTI010000610.1 GCA_937894105.1 uncultured cyanobacterium | reverse complement strand
CCGATCCAAAATGCTGGGCAGGGCTCGCTCCGACTCAGTAATAGCCAAACCACAGGTGGGCAGGGCAGGACAAGCCATCGACCGGCGCACTAGGGGGTCGAGTTCCTCCACCGCCAAAACGCCGCTGCGCTTCAAAATATCGTTGATGGTGCCGCGATCGCCCGCCTCGATGTCATAAATCAGCACATTTTGTTGAGGAGTCACCAACATAGGAATTTGGAACGTTTCCACAATTTCCCGTAGGGCTGACCGCAGCTTAAAATCCCCCTTATCCTTAACGCGCCCGTTCTCAACGGAAATCCCCAGGAAATGCTTCCCGTCTCCCTGTTCATGCCAACCAAGGAAATCCCGATATTCAAAAGGCGGTATGTCCCTTAACGGATCCAGCGCCTTACCCAAATATCCTTCGACCGTATCGCGGAACTTATCCACACCCCAGTCGTGAATCAGGTACTTCATGCGGGCATGGCGACGGTCAGCGCGATCGCCATAATCCCGCTGGGTAGCCACCACCGCCTTGACCAGCTCATACACATCACCCTTGGCGACAAAGCCGATGGGATCCGCCACCCGCGCAAAGGTTTCTTCCTTATTATGGGTACGCCCCAAGCCGCCGCCCGCGTACACGTTAAATCCTTCTAAATTGGCGTCACCATCCACAATGACGACCAGCCCAATATCCTGAGAAAATAAATCCACAGAATTATCACCGGGCACCGTTACCGCGCATTTAAACTTGCGGGGCATATAGTGGGTGCCATAAATAGGCTCAACTCCAGCCCGTGCAGCCAACGTAGAAGTGCTGCCTTCTCGAGCTGCCACTACGGCAGGATCTTCCTCAAGGCTGACCGCTTTTTCCCCATCCAACCAAATTTCGTAATAAGCCCCCGTTTGCGGCGTTAGCAAATCCGCCACGTTATTGGCATAGGTTAGGGCATACTCATACTCCGGACGATTTCGATAGGGAGCCGGAGGAGCCATCACATTGCGATTTAAATCACCACAAGCTCCCAAAGTGGATCCCAAGTTCTCCACAATGCGCCTAATGACCGCCTTCAGGTTCTTCTTTAAAATCCCGTGCAGCTGGAAACCCTGTCGCGTCGTTGCCCGCAAATTACTGACGCCGTACTCATCAGCCATATCATCCAGAGCCAAATAAAGCTGAGGCGGAATGTAGCCCCCTGGATTGCGGGTACGGAGCATCATTTGATAGCTCTTGCCCTTCTTATTTTTGATGTCGTCACGGTTAGACTGCTGGTAGGACCCGTGGAACTTCAGGATTTGAATTGCCTGCTGGGAAAAATGATCCGTATCCTCTAGAAGCTCTGAAGCTACTGGTTCTAAAAGAAACTGACTATCTTCTTTGATGTGTTCCAGCCGGGACACTTTTTGCTCAGCCACGGCCAGGCTAGGAGATTGAACCATTGATTTTTGAACTAAGTCACACTGCTCTAGCAAAAGGGGGCTGACTGGTTTCTTAATAAGATTCAATCAGCGTTTTCTATCCTAACATTGTGGTCTAGAAGATACGTTTACCCAATAAGATTAGTCAAGTCAATTTCGACAAGAACGCCACAAATTCTGCTGCAGCTACGGATCAGAAGCTAGGAATTGTTATTAACAAGGGTCCAGAACTTGTTTCACTGGATTTTTATTGTCCAGCAATTGTTCCGTTACCTCAGGTATGCCATCAATTCCCCCCAGAAGCTTAGCTAGTGGAAAGTACACGCCCTTTTCAGTAAGAAAATTAAGAATTGAAGCCCTTGCTGCTATTGAGTTTGAGATTTAGTTGGAGAACGTCTATCGCCAAAATATATCTTTAGGGCGATCGCTAAAATGTCCCAAAAACGGCCCAAAATAGTAGGCGGTCAAAGTCAATTTAATTTTTTCCGGCTGAAGCTTTTCAGGGGCTGTTTAACGCCTTAGGCAGCTCCAAGGGCCCTAACGTGCCCCCAGCCAGCTCGTCACGTCAATTATGGTCGTGTCGATTATGAAAGTGATTAAGGTGATGGGATTAAGGGCACTTGCTAGACTGTTGTCGTTGGGCGATCGCACTTCTAAGTTCCATTCCCAAAGTCAAAGCGTTATTTTTTTCCAGTAGCTCTAGCACCGTTATCATCAGGACTTCATTGGGAACCCTAGCATTAACGTTGTAATTAAAAGCTTTGGGGCTAGTAAACCTCTGGCGTCATAAGTTTTCATAAGCCTGAGGTTGCGTCTGCCTGCTCCCGTAAACCGAACTACAGTCCACGAACAGATTTAACTATGTCAGCTACGGTAAAAGTCATTTGCCCCGAAGGGATCTTAGATGGAACCCAGGCGGGGGAGTTTCGTAAACAGGTCGGAGACGCGGTGGAAGGCGGCGCGAAAGCTGTTTTAATCGATTTTAAAAATGTGACCTTCATGGATAGCTCCGGACTGGGAGCGTTAGTTTTATCCTTGAAGTCCGTGCGTGCCGCTGAGGGCAAGCTGTTTGTTTGTTCCGTTAACGAGCAGGTGAAAATGCTGCTGGAGCTAACCAGTATGGATCGAGTTTTTGAAATCTTTGAGTCCCAAGAGGCGTTTGAAAAGGCTGCCACTGGCTGATCTTTACCAAAGGCTGATCTAGAAAGTGGCTGTCAAAAAAGCCGGGCTTTTGCCAAATTTTATTACCGTCACCAATAGCCTCAATTTATTAAATTGCTGAGGTTATTGGTGATTTTTCTGGGCGGGTTCTTTAGACGTTATGCCTGAGAGTTAACCCTGGGCGATCGCCGCCAACAGGGGATCTAACTTGCCCTCATCATCAAGGGCATGAATATCGTCACAGCCGCCCACATGCTGGTCACCGATAAAAATTTGAGGGAGCGATCGCCGTCCATTAGCCCGCTCAGCCATCACTGCCCGTCCGTCTTCGTCCCCATCCAACACATACTCGGTATAGTCTACCCCTTTGCTATCTAGGAGTTTTTTGGCACGAATACAAAACGGGCAGGTGGTCCAGATGTAAATTTCAACGCCAGTCATAGGGAATCCTTAGGAAGGTAAAGGTTAGTTAAGGAGCGGTGCTTAAGGATAAAAGTACCCAGAAAAAAGTACCCAAAAAGAATACCTGATAAAGATATTTGGGCTACTTTAGCGCCTTTAAACAGTTGTGCCCCTGGTGAGAGCCGAACGAATGGGTTGAGATTTCCACCGTCAGCACCTTGCGCTAATTCCGCTAGAAAGGATACAGAAGAAACGTTACGACTGCACCCCCCAAACGTTAAACACACCATCAAGCACAAGGTCAGAAAATTTTTGGGGAATTGCCGTCAGTTATCGCCATTACCCGTCAGCGTTTCGCTAACGTTCTCATTTCTATGTCCTTCACCTCGGTTAAACCTATGCCTGCGATCGATTCCCCAGCAATTAACATTGGCATCGCTCCCGAAGACCGCGAGGCGATCGCCCAAGGATTATCGCGCCTCCTCGCCGACACCTATACCGTCTACCTCAAAACCCACAACTTTCACTGGAACGTTACCGGCCCCATGTTCCAAACCCTGCATCAAATGTTTGAGATGCAGTACAACGAGCTGTGGCTAGCGGTGGATATGATCGCCGAGCGTATTCGAGTATTGGGCTACCCTGCGCCGGGCACCTACCGGGAATATGCCGAATTAACGTCCATTGAAGAAACCGAGGGAGTGCCCAATGCCCAAGAAATGATTCGCCTATTGGTTAAGGGCAACGAAGCAGTAGTACGCACTGCCCGCAGCATTTTCCCTACAGTGGAAGCCGTTGATGACGAGCCCTCCGCCGACCTGTTAACCCAGCGGATGCAAACCCACGAAAAAGCCGCCTGGATGCTCCGCAGCCTCCTGGAATAATCCACAGATCTAAACTCCCATCAATAAGCCCCTCTCCCTGGGGGCTGTCATCAATTGAATCCCTAAGTCCAGAGCTTTGAGGGTTTCAGCCCCTAGCCTTGTTTGTTTTTAAAGGGCGCGTACTCCCCACTGCATAAGGCTTCTGGAGATTAATTGATGACACGCCCTAAAGAGGGGCTTAGGGCAAGGGCGTCCAAGGCGTCTAACGATCAGCAGCCACAGATTAGCCCGTATTTCTCATACCAGCGGCGATACCGTTAATGGTTAACATTGCCCCGCGTAGCAACTCGCTGCGGCTATAGCCCGATCGCACCATTCCGCCAGCGCTGCGATTTTTATGATCCCGCAGTCGTTTTAGTAGGGACGCCTGCACAAATCCCAAGGGAACAATGGTGCCGTTGCGCAAATAGACGGAGCGCTGAAGGGGTAAATCCCCATCTAGCAGGGACTGGTGGTTGGTCACCTGTAGCACCAGATCGCGGGTTAGGCAAAACTCAGCGGTGATTTGATCAAAGATCACCTGGAAGCGAGCGTGATTGCCCGGTCTCGTTAACTGGGTCATGTAGTGGTTGGCAATATTTAAATCCACCTTCGCCAACGTCATTTCCACCTTAGAAATAGCCATTTTAAAGAACGGCCACTTGAGGTAGAAATATTGCAACAGTTTCATATGCTCTTCCGGATCCTCGTCAATAAAGTCCTTAAGAGCTGTGCCTACGCCGTACCATGCCGGGAGCAAAAATCGACTTTGGGTCCAGCTGAACACCCAAGGAATCGCCCGCAAACTACTTAGATCTTTTTTGCCTGATTTACGCCGCGCTGGACGGGACGAGATTTGGAGCTGGCTGATTTCCTCTAGAGGAGTGACCTCCATAAAGAAATCGAGGAAGTCCGGTTGTTCGTAAATTAAGTTGCGGTAATGGGAGCGCGATCGCGACGCCAGGCTTTCCATAATCACGTTCCACGGTTCGATATCGTCAAAACCGCTACCCAGCAAACTGGACTGGATCGTCGCCGTCGCCACTTTTTCCAGATTGAAAATTGCTAGCTCCTGCAAAGAATATTTCGACGCCAGCACCTCCCCCTGTTCAGTAATATTGCTCCGCCCTAGAATACTGCTCCCGGGCTGGGCCAAAATCGCCTCGTACGCTGGACCGCCGCCCCGTCCCACGGAACCGCCCCGCCCGTGAAAAATACGCAGGGCCACGTCGTATTTTTCCGCGATCGCCTGGAGGGACTTCTGAGCCTTATGAATTTCCCAGTTACTGCTTAAAAATCCCGAATCCTTATTGCTATCGGAATAGCCCAGCATCACCTCCTGCAAATTCAGCCCCGCCTTATGGGACTCCGGCGTCGACTCACCATCGTTGGCGTGATCCTTACCCCCTGCCAGCACCGCCCGATACAACGGCAGCGAAAATAACTCATCCATCACCGCCGGAGCCCGCTTCAAATCCTCCACCGTTTCAAATAGGGGCACCACCCGCAACCGACTGACTCCGGTCACCGGGTCATAGAGCCCACATTCCTTTGCCAGCAGCAGCACCTCCAGCAAATCGCTGGCGTGGTGGCTCATGCTGATGATGTAGGTTTGACAAATTTCCTGCCCAAATTCCTGTTGCAGGCGGCGCACCATATGGAACGTTTCAACAATTTCCCCGTTGGAGGGATCCTTAAAGGGCAGCTCTACCGGCACCAGAGGGCGTCGAGTGCGCAACTCCTGACATAGCCACTGGGACCGCTCCTTCTCATCCATTTCCAGATAAGGCTTGTCCAGCACCTGGAGATAGTCGGTAATTTCATGAATGGTGCCCACGTGGTGGGAGCTTTCCTGGCGAATATCCAGGTGCACCAAATTAAAGCCAAACACTTCCACCTGACAAATCAAATCGTCTAAATCGCGGCAGGACAGACCGGTTTTTTGCAGGCTATTGCGAATCAGGATTAATTCTGCCAAAAAGTCGTCGCCGGAGCTGTAAATATTGGACGACGTATTGCCAATCATATCTTTGTGCAATTCGTCGCCGTCGTAAATTCGCTGCGATCGCGCCAAAGAATTTTTCAAACGATCTTCAATGTAAGCCAGCTTCAGGCGATAGGGTTCCTGGCGATAACGAATGGACCAGCGCTCGTACACCTCCGGCATTAGGGCGTGATCCTGCTCTAGGGACTCCAGCAAATCCGGCAGCACGTCGCTCCAGTGCAGAGATAGGCTGAGCAACCCCGTTAGGTTTTTAATGGACCCCAAATACTTTTTCAGCACCAAATTGCGCTGATAGCCCGCCGTTTTCCAGGTCACATCGGGGGTAACCGACGGATTACCGTCCCGGTCCGAGCCCACCCAAGATCCAAAGCTACAAAAGTCGTAGCTGGGGGGCTTTAAGGACGGGAAGCTCGCCTTTAGGGAATCCTGGAATCGGCGATATAGCTCGGGCACCGCCTCAAACAGCACCGCCTCAAAATAGTGCAGGGAATAATCCACCTCATCCAACACCTTCGGCTTAAATTGGTGCAGCTCATCGGTGCGCCACCACAGGCGAATTTCCTCTGTTAATCGCTGGCGGAGGGCATCAATTTGCCACGGCGCGCCACCGCCCTCTTCCGTGCGATCCAACTCCTGAAGAATGCGCACAATCCGGCGTTGTTTTCCGCGTATGGTGTGGCGAACAATTTCAGTGGGATGGGCAGTAAACACAAGCTGCACATCAAGCTGGTCAATCAGACGCTGAATTTGCCGGGGGGGGACGTTAACGCGCTTAAGATAGGGAAATAGCCAGCTAAAGGTGCCCACCAGCCCCTCTGAGCGGGAGGGAACGTTTTTTTTCGGCAAGGCTGCTTCAATGGCACCTGCTCCATCATCACCGGCGGTGCCTGATTTCTTACTGGTAGCGGCTCCTGCCCCGTTGCCAGTAACGCTGGGAGGGGCGATCGCCTCTTGAATGATCCCTGGGGACGAGGGGGGGGACGGCGTAGCACTTTTCTCCTTTTGCACTCGCTGTTCATAGTGCTGCTCAACAATATTAATCAGCTGAAAATAGAGGGCAAAAGCGCGGGTGGTCTGGATCGCCTCGTTCAGGTCTAGCTTTTCCACCAGGGGCAACACCTCCGCCGTGGGAAAATCCGAGGCCTGTCCCTCTGGGGTACACAGGTCGCGCATCTTATTCAGCAGATCCACCAACTCCTGACCACACTCCTGCTTCAGCACACTGCGCCACAGGTCTTCCACCACCCTAAGTCGATGGTGCAAAAATAAATCCGATGGGGAGGAGGAGGTGTTGATATTTCGGTCCAGCAGTTGGGTAGTTGAGCTCATAAACCCTTGGCAACCTTACTGTTAACTCAATTTTTACAAGTGAAGAGCGGGTCAATGTGCAGCACGATGACCCGGCGATTTCAGCGTACATCTCAAAAGTCTTGATTTTCAAAGTTTCGACTTTCCAGGTTGTACCAAAACTATCTGATTAATGGGGAACACCTTACCAACTCTTGGAGCCCCCGCCTGCGTTTTAAAGTACTTCCGACGTCAGTACAGGGACAAAAGTTTTGAAATAGAGGCTAAAAGCCTTGCCAGTTAAGGGTTAAGGTGA
>CALCTI010000609.1 GCA_937894105.1 uncultured cyanobacterium | reverse complement strand
AATAGTGGCGATCGCGCAGCCGTGGAAGCCATAAATTAGAGATAACAGTTAGAGTCAGAAAGCTACATGATAATCACACGCCACTATAAACAGCAATAAGACAAGCAGCGATAAGACAAGCAGCGATAAGACAAGCAGCGACACAACAACACAAATACTATGGGCGAATATCTCTTGCGCATTGGTCAAGTGGCACCAGACTTCACGGCAACGGCAGTGGTTGATCAAGATTTTCAGTCAGTGCGGTTATCAGACTACCGTGGTAAGTATGTGGTGTTATTTTTCTACCCCTTAGATTTCACCTTTGTTTGCCCCACTGAAGTGGCTGCCTTTAGCGATCGCCACCCTGAATTTAGTCGCCTCGACGCAGAGATCCTGGGTATTTCCGTGGACAGCGAATTTTCCCACCTAGCCTGGATTCAAACGGAGCGCACCAACGGCGGTGTCGGAGACCTTAACTTTCCCCTCGTGTCCGACATAAAAAAAGAAATTAGCGCTGCTTACAATGTTCTCGATCCAAATTCAGGGGTTGCCCTACGAGGATTGTTTTTAATTGATAAAGAAGGCATCCTCCAGCACATTACAGTCAACAACCTAGCCTTTGGTCGTAGCCTTGACGAGGCTTTGCGAGTGCTGCAAGCATTGCGCCATGTGCAGACCAACACGAATGAAGTGTGCCCTGCCGACTGGCAGCCTGGGGGCAAAACCATGATTCCTAACCCCACCCAATCCAAGGACTATTTTTCAGCCTTAGGACAGTGACTATCAGCCAGGATTTACGTCACCTCAACTTTGGCCGGGGCGCGGCAGCGCGTCCGTGGGGGAGAAAACCCCTCAGCCTGGGCCCATCACCATGGGCACGACAGTTTTGGGTCTATTTTGCGTAAGTCCTGCCAGTAAAAGGTACGACAAAGTATTTATGCGTCGAAAAGTTTCAGAACGATTTTTTCGGTGTGCGTAGACTTTTCGTTCAAGATCACATGTGTTAAGCGATCGCGATCGCACTTGTTCAGCGATAAAATCATAGTCCGCTAGCAACCTCGATCGCCAGGTAAACCCTGAAATTCGTCCATATTATGTGTAATCTTTCAAACTGCTATCAACAGTTTTCATAAGAGGTCACGAGATCCCGTCGATCACCAGCGATGGGGAGTTGTGAATTCACTTTCTAAGGGGTATCTACACGGGAGAGCTGATTCATTCATTGAATTTTGCTCTCCTTATCCCCTTCAGCGAACTACTCTAATGCTCTAATTCTCTGGTGACGAGGATGACCCCATGACCCCCCCCAGCGAATCTCGCTTAATTCAATTCCTAAAAGACGAGCTCAACATCGCCAGTCAAGAAATGGCGATCGCCCTTAAGCATCCGTCCCACACCACTAACTTGCCCACCATTTTGTGGCAGTACGGCATCATCAGTTCCAGCCAGCTCGATCAAGTTTTCAACTGGCTCGAAAACAATGCCATCCCAGAGATCGGCTAGGGCGTGTCATCAATTAATCTCCAGAAGCCTTACGCAGTAGGGAATACGCGCCCTTTGAAAATAAACAAAGCTAGGGGCTGAAACCCTTACGGCTCTTGACGTAGGGATTCAATTGATGACGGTCCCTAGTAGGCGTTTCAAGTTCGCCATTAATGTTTATTTGAGTCCGTGAGAAATTAGCTAACTGGGCAACTTATTGGAAGAAAGATATTGCCGTCAGACTTGAGACTTGAGCTGTGTAAGGTGTGGCATTTTCTGATTCCAAACCTGACCAAGATTCTCCTAATGATGGAAAATAATGGAGATGATTGGGCGTAGTAAGAAGCTGAGGCGATATCAAGATTTGCGGTTTCCTGCCCGCCTTGCTTAACTTAAAGGTTCGGTTCTGGACACTAGTTGCAACTGGGCTTGATCTTTAAACTGTAGAGAGCAACCGATAAAAGCAAGTTGAACCACGTCTCCTCCGAGCTAAGTGAATCGTCATTAAATCGTAATGCAAAGCTTGACGTTCATCACAAGGGGATGACGAACACTTGCAGTTCTTCTGTTCGTCTAAACTGTAACGAGAGCACCATTAAAAGCGGAGGTTTCTGCTGTGCAGGATAATCACAACGATTTGGAATTTTCTGGGTTTTCGTCGGATTCCCCGTCAGCCCAGAAAGGACAAGAGCATCGTTTGTTGGATTATGTTCAATCTCTTCATCCAGAAACTATCGCCAAGCTATCTAAGCCTGACTCCACCGAAACCCGCTATTTAATGGAGCGCAATGTAATTGGACTGCTGGGGGGGCTGCCGTCGGAGGGTTTTGACGTGAGCATCACCACCAGTCGCGAATCTTTGGGACGGCTGCTGGCCTCGGCAATGATGAGCGGTTATTTCCTCCACAATGTGGAGCAGCGTTTTGCTATGGAAGATGCGATCGCCCAAGAGCTGGAGTCTTCCTCTGATGAAACCCCTGAGCCATGGCTGCCGATTTTAGATGACGAAGTGGCTAAATCTAGCGATCATTCCGCTGATTCTGACGCCTAGGGCGTGCCATCCATTGATCTCCAGAAGCCTTATGCAGTGGGGAGTACGCGCCCTTTAAAAATAAACAAGGCTAGGGGCTGAAACCCTTACAGCTCTTGACTTAGGGATTCAATTGAT
>CALCTI010000608.1 GCA_937894105.1 uncultured cyanobacterium | reverse complement strand
CAGTTCCCAAGTTGTTTTGGGTCAGCGCCCATTTTTCGGGATACCCATCACGGGTTCTCACCTCCAGTGAGCGGTGGTAAGCGGCGATCGCGATTTCCAAATTCAGCGATCGCACCCCCAGGGGAAACTCGCTGATGCGGACGCCGAAATTGTTAAATATTGCCGCGCAAAATTCTGGTGAATATTGTTCCGTCAAGCGCTGAAATGTCCCCGGCAACTCCGCCAGAAAATCCTCATCAAACCCCGCCAAATTCCCCCGCCAAGAGTCATAAACCTGCGCCCGATCAAACTTAACTTCCACCATTTGGGCCATCACAGCATCCACAAAGCGCCCCGCCGCCGACACCCCATCCCCCGATTGTTCCGCCATCATTCCCGCCCAAAAGTCCCACATCCAAATGGTAACCGGTAGATACTGTGTTCCAATTAGGAGGGTAACTTCCTTTTTCAATAAATTTATGAACCGTTGACCATTGCCAATCGGTGGGGGATTTGCACAGCCCATGTTTCACCGGGTTGATGTGGATGTAATCGCAATAGGCGGCAAATTCTTTTTCATCCCGAACCCGATGTTCCCAAAATTGCCGCTGCCACAAATTCCGTTCCCGCCGCTTCTCCCGCGATGCACTCACGGGCAAATCCAAACGTAAATCCTCCCCAATCCAACGGGTGACGTAGGTCTTAATCAACTGCATCCGCACCAAAAAATCCCCCTTCCCCTCAGGCAATGTCCACACACCATGGAAATGGTCCGGCAACAATACAAATGCGTCAATCTGAAACGGATATTTCTGCCGCACCTGATTAATTGCCTGCCGCAACTGCGATCGCGCCTCCTCCCGACACAACCACCCCTGTCGTCCGTAGGTCACCTGGGTCAAAAAATAAACCCGTCCCCACTCATAATCCCGCCGATAATTTCCCATTCCCCCATACTAATTTTGCGATCGCCTAATCAGCAGCGATCTGCTCACACCCATAAAAACACCGACATGCTTTAAAGCGTCATCGGACCCACCAGTGTTGCCATAATCAAACCAACGGTCTCCGTAACGTGCCATGGTTCAAACCAGCGATCGCCCCATCGCTAAACTGAAACTGGAATCTTTTATTGGCTTTGCGATCGCCTACAAAACTCCCTTTCAACCCATATGCCAGCTAAGGATCTTTATCACGACGAAGTTAGAAATGCCCTCATCAAAGATGGATGGGATGTTACGGACGATCCCATACACCCTTGAATACAAAGGGCTGCGGCTATACGCAGACTTGGGGGCAGAGAAACTATTAGTTGCAGAGAAAGATCAACGCAAAATTGCTGTGGAAATCAAAGTGTTCAACAGCCCTTCATTGGTTACAGAGCTGCAAAAAGCAATGGGACAATACGGTATGTATCAGAGTCTCTTGCGGCGTTTGACTCCAGAGCGAAAACTCTATCTCGCGATTTCCCAAGACACCTATCAAGACTTTTTTCTTCAGCCAGCGATTCAAGACATCGTAGGCGACCAAGATATACAGCTCATCGTATTTGACCCCGACCGGGAGGCAATTCTCCAATGGATATCCTCATAAAGCAACGTCAAGCCCTAACCCAAACCATTCAAAAACACGCCCAACGCCAACCCAGTCACGATGACATTCATACCGTTGCCATTTGCGATCCCAAAATCGATAATTACCTACTGATTGACTTGGGTTGGGGAAAAATGGGACGCATCCACGATGTTGCGATTCACGCCCAGATTATTGAAGAAAAAATTTGGATTGAAATTGACGGCACCGAAAACGGCATTACGCAACAGCTTCTAGATCTGGGCATTCCAAAGCAGCAGATTGTTCTGGGTTTTCTGCGCCCAAAACGACGCGCCTTGACCGAGTTTGCGATCGCCTAATTGACATTGATCGCCTCATCACTCACC
>CALCTI010000607.1 GCA_937894105.1 uncultured cyanobacterium | reverse complement strand
CCGAAGCTGGACGCACCCAAACCCAGGCGTTAATTAGCTTTTATTTGGACAATGCCAAAATCATCCGCGAAAAGCTAACGGAAGCGGGACTTAAGGTTTACGGCGGCATTAATGCGCCCTACGTTTGGGTGCAAACTCCCGACGGTTTCTCGAGCTGGGATTTCTTCGATAAGCTGCTGAAAAGTTGCAATGTGGTCGGCACGCCAGGCTCTGGATTTGGGGCTGCCGGTGAAGGCTATTTCCGTATTTCTGCCTTTAATAGCCGCGAAAATGTGAACGAAGCCATGCAGCGTATTAGTCACGTTTTTAGTAAGCAACCAGTTGCTTAAAATGCTTCGTTGCTGATTTCAAAGTGTCAACTAGCGACAGAGAACATAGGCGATCGCCCCATCCAATTGACCTAGCAATCGTAGTGGTAAATTATCACTGCACCGCCGAAATTAAACGGCTGCTAGGGTCAATGGGGCGATCGCTTGCTTGTGTCAACGGAGCAACTATTTCCCTAACGGTTCAAGTTTGGATTGTTAATAATTCACCCGAGGACCAATCCCTATTATCTCTAACGAATGCGGAAGAAATCACCGTTCATTTAATTCAAGCCCCAGGAAATATTGGCTTTGGGCGTGCTTGTAATTTAGCCATCTCTAAGCTTTGGGAGGGCGAGCAGAAACCTTGGATTTGGTTGCTCAATCCTGATGTGACGGTGGATAAACAGGTGCTAAAAAATTTTGTGGGAGTGGCTGCAAATAAGAACGATGATTGGGCGATCGCTGGTACAAGGGTCAAAACAGCAACGGGAGAAACTGAATTTAATGGCGGTCACTGGAATCGGAAAACAGGGGAAATCTATCCTTTAAATAAGCTAAAACCAATTAAAAACTATCAGCCAACATCCTGGGTTAGTGGCTGTAGCTTAATCCTTAATCCTCGTAAATTTGACCCCATAAAACCACACTTTGATCCAGATTTCTTTCTGTATTACGAAGATTTTGAATTTTGCCATCGCAACGGAAAACTGTTGCGATCGCCCCAAACCCCTCATCCCATAGTCCTACTATCCCGTCTCACAGATACCCACCACACCTCCAGCATGACCGGACACACTCCCGAGAAAAAAATCGCCTGGGCGATCGAAGGATACTTGCTGGCGCTGGAAAAATGTGCGCCGTGGTGGGTGTGGTGGGGGCGCTTAGGGCGAATTGCGATCGCCGCTAGCTGGGGACGAATTCACGGGCGATCGGGCAAGTGGATCGGTCTTAAGCACTACCTTTACCGGAGAATAAGACAGCGCAGAAAATAATCCTGTGCAGCGGGAGGACTACGCTTAAACTTTGCCTATTTTGTAATGTGTCTTATTTTTTATTGAACCGGGTCTAAGTAATACCTTTGGTAATGTTAGGGCTAAATAATAGTGTCGGAAACTAACATCACTTAAGCGTTCAAACTATATCTATGGTTTCCCTATTGCTGTCTCGATCCATGAACACCCAAGCCGACGATGATAGTACGTTGGTGTGGGACAGGTGGTTAGCAGAATTTGAAGATTGCGTTTGCTCACGTGATACGGACCGCGGTCGACAGTTATTTGGTGAGAATGTTTACGCTTTTGGGACCCGGGCTGATGTGGCCGTTGGTCTAGATAATTTAGAGCAAGACCAGTGGACTCCGATTTGGTCCAATACCCAGGGCTTTCACTTTCTGTTTGACAGCGCCCGCTACATTGTGGCTGATGATAAATCCACCGTTTGTGTGATGGTTAGCTGGGAATCCCATGCGGTTGAAAATGGGAAAAAAGGTTATCTACGCAGTGGTCGCTGCACCTTAGTTTTACGAGAAGATCGTAACGCTCCTTTCGGCTACGTTGCCATGCATTCGCACTTTTCCAAGTTGCCAAAGGCAGAATTTTAATCCTGAAAAATGAAAATTTCGGAGCATGGTTCACCGTGCAAGGGGTCTAAATTCTTGTGATGTGCGGTGAAATGCCCCGACCGCTGTGCTGGTCTGCCATCATGAGTTCAGCGTCCATCCCTGTGCCCCATGAGCATTGCCCCTGACCCCCACGAGCTGATTAAGGATTTACCGGTGCGATCGCGATCCCAATCCCCGCCGCCGGACTGGAGCACCTTTTCCACCGCCGACGTTGGCGTTTCAACGACGATGCGCCTAACAGCAAAGTGGGTTATCCCCGCTAGCGTTGCCCTGATGGTGGTGGGCTTGGTGACGGGCAACTTATGGATTGGCCTGCTGGGCGGTTTTGCCACCTTTGCGGCGTCCCTGTGGCTACTGGGACCGTTCCGCACCCAGCTTTGGAAGCAGCTCATCCCTCCCTCCTGGCGGGTGCCGATTATTGCAGGGCTGGGGCTGCTGGCAGCGACGTTTGGGCTGCTGCTGCTGTGGGGAACGGAGCGGTCTGAATGGCTGAAAGGATCGCGCTTCCCAGCGATTAATTGGGAGGCGATCGGGGCGATTAGTGAGGCGTTGGGCGCGCTGGGGCAAATTGCGATCGCGGTCCTCGCAGTGTATGTGGCGTGGCAGCAGTACGTAATTTCTCGCGATTTAACCATCCAACAAAACCGCATTACCCAGCAGCAGACTATTGATGCCTATTTCCAGGGCGTGTCTGATTTGGCGCTGGATGAGCAGGTTTTTTTGGAAGTTTTGCCGCTGGAGCTGGCGATCGCCGAAGGACGCTGCGCCGCTATTTTTAGCAGCATCGTCGCGTAAGGCAAAGCCAAGGTCATTCGTTTCCTATCCCAGGCGAAATTAGTAACACCATTAAAGCGGGATCAACGGTTAGGAAGGCCGATTTTAGATGGCTCTGGTGGCTATGCGGAGGATCGGCAATATGGGGTGCGGGTGATTGATTTAGGAGTGATGTTGGCGGGGGCCACTTTGCGGGGAACCGACTTGCGCTGGACCGATTTGGGTGGAGCGAATTTGGTGCGGGCAGATTTGCGCGGCTGCAATTTATCGGGGGCGAATCTATCACAAACGGTGTTATTTGAGGCGGATTTAACCGATGTAGACCTGAAGGGAACTCGGCTGTTTTACGGGGATGCTACGCGGGCCACACCGCGATCGCGCGATCAATCAGAAATGAATTTTTCGACGGGCGAGGGCACCGGTGCAGTGGTGGAAAATGTGGATTTTAGCCAGGTGCAAGATTTATCGGAAGATCAGCGATTTTATTGCTGTAGCTGGGGTGGGCACAAAACCCGGCGATCGCTCCCCGGCGGCTGTGCGGGCATTGAAAATAAATTGAATCGATAGGGAGAAGCACTATGGAGTCTTTGACGCTTAACTTATTCTCAACGATTCAACTAATAAAAACTCAGTTTGCTGAAATTTGCCACAATAATCGCGATTTGCGTTTTGAACTAGGGGCTGTCAATCAATTGAGATGAAACCCGCTTGTATGGTGATGAAATCCAGCTTTGCGTAGGATGCGTAATAACGCACCGAATCAGCAATCAAATCCCCTGCGGTGCATTGGCACGCACCCTACCGGCAAGAGTGGAGAGCACACGTCTGAACTCCAGTCACGTCCGCACATCTCGTATGCC
>CALCTI010000606.1 GCA_937894105.1 uncultured cyanobacterium | reverse complement strand
TGTCTGACTTGGCCTCTCCTGGTGCGTAATTGATCGCTTATAAAATTGACGTTGCTGATAGAAAGCGGCTGATAAAAGCTAAATTTTTAACGATGAAAAACTCGGTTTTAGTAACAGGATGTAGCGGTTTTTTAGGATGGAACTTATGCCGTTGGCTGGTGAAAAATCGAAAAGATAATCACACCGTTTTTGGTACCTATAATCGCCAGAAATTCTCCATTTCCCAGGTGCAGACGTTGCCGCTGGATTTAACCGATGAAACGGCGATCGCCCAAGCATTACAGCGCATTAATCCCGCTGCGGTCTTCCACCTCGCCGCCGCTGCCCGCCCCAACTGGTGTCAAACCAACGCCCATATTTCCCAGCGCATTAATGTTACCGCCGCCCTGAATTTAGCCACCCAATGTGCGGATCAAGAAATCGATTTTATTTTTACCTCGACGGACTTAGTTTTTGATGGTTTAAGGGGAAATTATTCCGAGGACGAATCCGTATCGCCCGTGTGTCTTTACGGGGAACAAAAGGTGGCGGCGGAGCTGAGAGTCAGCGATCGCCATCCCACCGCCAAAATCTGTCGAATGCCCCTAATGTTTGGCGCGGCTCCCCCCACCTCCGCCAGCTTTTTACAAGGATTTATTGAAAAATTGCGATCGCCCGAGCCCCTTTTCGCCTTTACCGACGAATTCCGTACCCCCGCCAGCGCCCAGGATGCGGCGGCGGGATTGGTGATTGCTTTGGAAAAAACCGTTGAGCCTGTGGGCGGTTTGCGATGCTTGCATCTCGGCGGACCGGAGCGCCTTTCTCGGTATGACTTTGCTAAGAAATTGGCGATCGCCCTAGCTCTTTCCCCCGATCAGGTGCAGCCGGGATTACAGGCGGAACTGACCATGGCAGCACCGCGATCGCCCGACACCAGCCTTAACAGTCAACGAGCCTTCGCCCTCGGCTATCAACCCGGTTTTGTCGAACATAGGTTAAAAACGGTCGTAGGTGCCTTATAAAATCAACCCTATGTATAAAATGCTATGACTCAACGGCTTGCCCACCTCAGCCAAGTATTCACCCAGATTCCCAATCGGGTTTATCTGCTGATTGCCACCCTATGTTTCGCCGCGTCCAACCCCACCGTCCGCCGCATTACCGACCTGGGGGCTAATCACTTAGTCGACGGACGCAACCCCATCTCCTTTTGCAACGTGCTGTTTGTGGCGAATCTGGTGGTGTTAGCGATCGTGGTGCCCTTGTATAAAAAACAGCTAAACCGCGCCACCGTCGCCAAACTTTCCAAAAAAGACTGGATCGCCCTGCTGGGAGTAGCCCTGCTCGCCGGCGTAATCGGGCCCGCCCTCACCTTCACAGCCCTGGATATTACTTCCGTCAACAACGTCATCCTAATCGGTCGCCTGGAGCCGCCCCTAACCCTTGCCCTAAGCGTGCTAGTGCTCGGCTCCGGCGTGGGATTTTTAACGGTGCTCGGTGCTGCCCTTGCCCTTGTGGGCGTGGCTTTAACGCTGCTGCTGGCCCCTCCCGACCCCGCCATGACCGAAGCGATGGGCTTTGCCTTAGGACGTGGGGAAATTTTTGCGGCGATCGGAGCCATTAGCCGCGCCTTAGCGTCCCTCGCCGGTCAATACGCCCTACGGCAAATTCCCCTGGGTATTTTTATGGTGGGACGCACCGCAATTTCGACGATAGTCTTCGGCGTCACCGCTGCCATCCTATTTGGTCCCGAACACTTTATGGATGTGGCGTCACCGTTTCTATGGCAGTGGATGTTAATTTATGGCGGCATTTTAGTGATGGGCGGTCAGCTCGCCTGGTTCGCCGGATTGCGCAGCTCCACCGCCAGTGAAATTTCCCTGGCCAGCTCTTTCGGTCCTATCGCCGGTATCCTCTCCGCCTTCCTTATCCTCGGCGTTCTCCCTACCACCGCCCAATATATTGGCGGCAGCGTTATCCTTCTGGGCATCATCGTCACCCAATACGAACAGTTGCAAAAGGCAAAACGCGATCGCCAAAAACTGGATCCCGAACCTGAACCATGCCCCGTCAAGCTAGATATTGAAGCTGGTTACAAAGGGATATAACCAAGTCATCCTTTCCCTAAACTTCCCATACAATTCCTATACCTATGACTCAATTAATAGTCGCCACAGGAAATCCGGGCAAATTGAAAGAAATGCAGTCCTATCTGGAAGGATCGGGCTGGGAATTGACGTTAAAGCCCGCCGAGCTTGACGTGGAGGAAACGGGAACCACCTTTCTGGAAAATGCTCGCCTGAAAGCGACCCAGGTAGCGATCGCCACGGGGCAATGGGCGATCGCCGACGACTCTGGTCTCGCGGTAGATGCCCTGGATGGTGCGCCGGGATTATACTCGGCTCGCTATGGAAGAACGGACCAGGAGCGTATCGATAAATTATTGGCGGCGCTGGGAGACCGGGGCGATCGCTCGGCCGCATTTATCTGCGCATTGGTCCTAGCTCGCCCTGATGGCACCGTGGCCCTAGAAACGGACGGTCAGTGTCCCGGCGAAATTACCCATGCTGCCGCTGGCGACGGCGGCTTTGGTTACGACCCAATTTTTTTCGTATCAGACGCAGGGTTAACCTTCGCTGAGATGAGCAAAGACCAAAAGCGCAAGCTAGGGCACCGTGGGCGAGCCTTCGAAAAGATCTTGCAGCAAATGCAAGATTTATGTCCAAAAAACTAGGGGCTGCCCTCAACTAAAGACCAAACTCAATAGTTGCGAAGGTTTCAGCCCCTAAAGCTTTATTTCAAAAGGCGTGTGCTTCCCACTGCGGAATAGGGCCTCTGCCGTCGAATTGATGACACGTCCTAAATTTTGTCGGCGTAAACCCAGTGGGCTTCCATTTTGGGATAAGACTTACCGGTGGGGTGCCAGACCATAACCAACTGGCGATCGCCTTTAACCTGCGAGTCTGCCGGGTGGGGCACCGTTGTGCTGGGTATCCGCAGCGATCGCCCAGTGGCGTTAGTAGCGGCGTTAGTAGCGGCGTTAGTAGCGGCGGAATTTTGAGTGCGTTTCATGCTCCCTCCTGACACAGATTGCGAGTGAAGTTTTGGGCAGCATTACGCTACCAAGAACCCCTATTAATCTGAGGTTAACCTAATCTTAACTCAGCTCTCTAGGGGCTGTCATCAATTAAATCTCAACGCTAATAGCTGTAAGGGTTTCAGCCCCTAGCATTTTTATTCTAAAGGGCGCGTACTCCCTACTACGTAAGGCTTTTGGAGCTTAAATAATGGCACGCCCTAATTCCTGTCCGAAAGGTGAAGTATTGTTTTTGTTGATCAATATCGCTTTCTATCGGTGCCCCTTTCTGCGTATAGACCCCAAAAAATAAACGCTCCATATCTCTCAATATTTCTGAGATCTGGCGCGCCCAAAAGTTATTGAACGGGAACTATAGTCACTTCATTAACTAACGAGAAAAAGCATCAAGAAAAAGCCTTAACCCTATGGAAAAGGAACGTTAACTAGAGGCTTCGCAGTCAGTTTTGACGAGCTGCACGTCCCAGCCGGGGACGCCTGTCCACCAAATACCGCGATCGCGCGGATCCACCCAAAAGTCCACCAGTTCTACTTTGCCGTCCTGCAAAATTACGCGCGGATAGTCAGGATAGTTGCGATCGTCTTCCTGTCGGTACGTACGCCCCAGGTACGCCATCGAAATTTCGAGCCCATTCTCTACGGTGACGATTTCTTCGCCTTCGCCAGTTAGCTGATCGTGATCAAAGCTAAAGGAGCCAGAAAAGCGGTTCCCTTCTAAGCTACCTGCGGAGATTTCGATTTCGAATGCACAGGTGGGATTTTGCGCCTCTTCGTGCCCCTGCACCGGTTGTGGAGCGATGCTGCCTAAGGTGGCGGCGGCGATCGCTCCCACAAGACCAGCTAATTTTCGATTTGTTTGCATTTGAAAGTTAAAATCCTAAATTCACGCTTTAAAAATCGTCGTCAAAAACGCTGCCATTGCCGGTCCAGTTAAAGTCCGTCAGTCGGAAAATGATGGAGCCCTGCTGCCGCTCGGGATTAAACCGCAGGGTAATGCCAAAGGTGCGGCGGCTGTAATCCAACGTAAAGCTACTGTCTAAAATTTCCTCGCGATCGATGCTATACGCCGCCTGGAAACCCACCCGAAAAGGTCCGTAAATTTGCTGGGTTAGCCCAAAGCCAATCACTTGGTTTTCCCCAACGCGATCGAATAAAAACGGTGATTCTCCGTTACGAATGCGCTGCTGATAGGCAATGTTAAAGGCGGTGTAGTCGAACCATGGGCGAGAAAAATGACCAAATTGCCCCTGTAGACCGATGGTGCCGGTGATCGTATTTTGAAATTCACCGTTGCTGTAGTTACTGGAAAATGCCCGCAGTCGAGTCACAATGCGCAAAAACGGACGCACGGGTGCAGGGGTATATCGCAGCCCTTCTTCTGCCGTCGCTGGCAACGTATTCCCCTGCCACAGGGTAAAGTTGCGGCGCAAGATAGCACCCACCTGGATGCGGTCTAAGGTGATTAAATCGTTGTCACGAATGGGCTTCAGCAAAAACGGGCGGTCTGTGCGAGCGGTAATATTTTGCACGCCACCCTGGTATTGCAAGGTTACGCCGGTATCCCAGAGGGGAATTGCCGGGGAGGTGAGCACCGCGCCGATGCTGCGGCGGATGGTTTGGAAGCCAAAGGTGCCGTTAAATAGGCGATCGCGAAAACTATATTCAGCGGCCAGGATATGGGGTCCCCAGGGGGTGTCGATAATCTGGTTTGCCCGCAGGCTACCCCGGAAGCGATCGTCAAACTCATCAAAATCAAAGCTAGTAAATCGCGCCACGCCCAAAATCGACAGCTTCGGCGTAATATTTCCCGCTAGTCTCGCCTTGCCCCCCCACGCATCGGGCGAAAAGAAACCACTTTCACTATCAAAAAATGCCCGCTGCACATGAAACTGGGGGGTCACATCCAGCCGCCATTGGGGCGTACGCAAAATCGTGAAGGAGCGTTCAATAAACAGCCCCCCGCGCTCCTCCTGATCGAAACGAATGCGAAATGGCTCCGGCGGCTGTTCACGGCGATCA
>CALCTI010000605.1 GCA_937894105.1 uncultured cyanobacterium | reverse complement strand
CCTCTGCTAGTAAAACTCGCCCCGGACCTAGCCAATGAAGACCTGTTGGCGGTGGTTAATCTTGCCCAGCAATTTGAGCTATCTGGGCTGATTGCCACCAACACCACCATTCGCCGCGATGCCCTAACGGTCCAAACCCTGGAAGCCACCGGTAATCCCGTCGCTGATGAACCGGGGGGCATCAGCGGCGCTCCCGTGCGATCGCGATCCACCGAAGTGATCCGGCTTATTTACGAAGCCACCGAGGGACAACTGCCAATTATTGGGGTGGGTGGCATTTTTACCGCTGAGGATGCTTGGGACAAAATCACCGCCGGAGCCAGTTTGGTGCAGGCTTATACCGGGTGGATTTATGAAGGACCGTGGATGGTAAAGCGGATTTTGCAAGGGTTGGCGGCGCAGCTGGATGCTCGACAGTTAAACATCATCGGTGAGGCGATCGGCTTGAACACCGCCGTGGTCCTGAAAAATTAGCTGGGGTCGAAGGCGGCAGTAATGTTATTGGGGAACTTTTTGGGGGCGATCGCGTCTTCTTGGCTGACTCTGTCGTTTCAGACTTGCCTTTCAAAACTGTCTTAAATATTGACGTATTTTGCGCCTAAAACCTGGGTAACCTTTGAGAGAAAGCCCAAGAGAAAGCCGAAGGAAAATCCCAAGTCAGGCCAGTCCTCATTATTTGACATTTTCAAAATGTTTAAGATAGTGGGGCTAGAAACCCTTCAGGGCATCTTGGCAACTGCATTGTGCTTCCGATTCGCTATCAATAAGCTCCCAGCGCTCTGTTGAGGCCCATGCTTCGGCTATCTAACTTAAATATTCTCTCTGTTCCCTGTCCGGCTCTGCGTCCTTCCGCAACGTTCCTCCTCCTGCTATGACTGCTGCCAACACCGCCGACTTTTCCACTTCCTTAGGATTTGCCCTCCAATCCTCGTCCGTTGTGCCCGCCCTCAATACCCTTAACGCTGCAGGGCTAGGTCTCAGCCCCATTGAACTGGTAGGCGCAGCGGCATTTTTGCAGCGCATTCCGCCTTTGGCACAGGCCACAGCGACTTTGGGGCAGGTGTGGCAGCCGTGGCTGGTGGATTTGGGATCGGTGGATGGGGCGGCGGTTCCCCAGTGGATTGACCAAAATGCGCCCACCTTAGTTGATGTGGCCCTGCGTCAGCCGGTGGTGCGCGATGCGTTGACCGGCGGCGTTTTGGATGCGTTGCGGGCTGGGCTGGGCG
>CALCTI010000604.1 GCA_937894105.1 uncultured cyanobacterium | reverse complement strand
TTAAGGGGCGATCGCACCTGGGTTTCCCGCAGCCGTTCCCGCTCCACCACCGCACTGGCCTGGGACCGCCCCAACTCTGCCTCCGCCCCTCGCAACCGAGCTACGGCCTCCGCCCCCCGCAACCGAGCTCCGTCTTGCTCCCGTGCCGCCCCTTTGATGCGCTCCTCAATGGCTTCCAATTCTGCTTGGATGCGATCGCGATCGCCCACCGCCCGATCTAGCAACTGTTCCGCTAAAACCCCCGTTTCCACCAAGCCTCGTACCCGCTCCAGCTCTTTTTTCGCTAGGTTCAGCTCCGCCTCCTTAGCCCGGTAGTCACTTTTCAGGGCCTCAATTCTCGAACCGGCCGCCGCCACCGCAGCCCGTTCTTGGGCCGCTGCCGCCTGGGCCGCCTGCACCGCCGCCTGAACGCTGGCAATATTCGCCTGGGCACCGCCAAAGGCCGCCTCCTGCTCACGAGGCTCAATTTGAAACAGGGGTTGATTGACTCGAATGGGCTGCCCAGAACGGGTAAAAATCCGTACAATACGCCCTTCCGTTTCCGCCCGAAAGGTGACCCGATTCACCGCCCGCAACGTACCTACAAAATCTGACGTATCGGTCACCGCCGCCGATCGCACCGGAGCCACTGATACGCCCACTGGCGGTTTATCGGTGCTGGCGGTCATGGCTCCGCGATCGCCCTCCGCCTGGGACTGTTGCCACCACAGAGCTCCCCCCGTTAGGGCCATCAGGGCGATCGCCGCGCCTATCATCAGCCAAGGAACGCCGCCGCCGCCAAACTCCTCTTCCTCCTCCAGGTCAATTTCTTCCCCCGCCGCCGGCGTAGCCATGTTCACGTTGCCATTTTCGCCGAAGCTATTTTCGTCAGGAGCATTTTGGCCGAAGCCATTTTCACCAAAGCCATTTTTACCAGGGGACTTTTCACGAAGCTTGGTTTTATCCAAGCCACCGGGCAACACCTGGGGATCAGCGGCATCGGGAAAGTCTGAGAGGGAAGGGGAGTCAGCCATAGGTTGGGCGTGGTGGTCATTTTCATCCTAGCCCGTTACGGATCGCCCAGTTTATTACTAAAGGTAGGCAAAAATAAGGAACTAGAATTAAAAGCCAATTCAGAAGCCAATCGCAGGGATATGAAAGCAATTTCCGTATTGGGAACGGCGTCCAACGTGGGCAAAAGCTGGATGGTGGCGGCGCTGGGGGCGTGGCTGCGGCGGCAGGGGGTACGAGTTGCACCATTCAAAGCCCAAAATATGTCCAATAATTCCTTCGTGACCTTGGAGGGGGGAGAAATTGGGCGGGCTCAGGGGGCCCAGGCGGCGGCCTGAGGATTGCGGGGTATCGCCGAAATGAATCCCATTTTGCTGAAACCCTCTGGCAATTCCACCTCCCAGCTCGTTCTACTGGGACAAGCCAAAGAGCATATCGCCGCGCGGGACTATTACCAACATATTGAAACCCTGTGGGAGACGGTGGCGGAAACGTTGGAGTTTTGGCGATCGCGCACCGATGTCCTTTTGCTGGAGGGAGCGGGCAGCCCGGTAGAGCTAAACCTAATGCACCGAGACCTGGTAAATTTGCGACCCATCGTGCATTTACAGGGGCGTTGGTTGCTGGTATCCGATATTGAAAAAGGGGGCGTCTTTGCCCAGGCGGTGGGCACGGCGAATCTGATGCCACAGGAAGCGCGATCCCTAGGATTGGGCTTAATCGTCAATAAATTTCGCGGTGACCTCAGCCTCTTTTCCACGGCGGACCAATATTTTCAAAAGCATCTGCCGGACCTGCCTTATTTGGGAACCTTGCCCTATCGCAACGATTTGCAACCGGAAAGCGAAGACAGCCTATGTGGCGAGGCGGAAGAGGGGGGCACTGGGGCAGCGATCGCCTGGATTCGCTTCCCATTTGTCTCCAACTCCCAGGACAGCCAACCGTGGCAGCTCGACCAGGGCGTGCGCACCGTTTGGGTTAAGTCTGTGGCAGAGCTGCGATCGGCAAAACCCCACGCAATTATTCTTCCCGGCAGCAAAAACACCCTGGCAGATTTACGGTGGCTCAAGGCTTCAGGGCTAGCGGCGGAAATTGCAAAATTAGTTCACCAAAACGCACACTCCAAAATGCCAGTGGTGGGAATTTGCGGCGGCTACCAAATGCTCGGCGATCGCATCATCGATCCCACCGGCAGCGTCGGCGAAATTGGCGAAGAATCGGGGCTGGGATTATTGCCCATGGTGACCCGTTTTACAGCAACTAAATCAGTAACCCAAACCCAGGCTTGTATTACCAATAACTCCGAATCCGACACTTGGAACACCTACGAAATCCATATGGGACAGACCCAATTTCACAGCCACTTAACGGCCGATGAAACGGGCGACGGTCTGGTGAAGGTTGTGGATAAAAATGGCGATCGACGCGACGAAGGCGTGGAATTAAATCATATTTGGGGCACCTATCTTCACGGTTTATTTGAGTCAGGAATCATGCGAGAAAAACTGACAAACTTAGCAAAGATTCACCGCCAACAGCGAGGGGCGATTCCCTGGTCCACTCATCAACAGAAGCTCTATGACACGATGGCTATTCTGTTAGAAAACCATTTAGATTTGGAGCCTATCCGCCAATATTTAAGCCTTTAGTGAAATAACTAGCGACGTAAACCGATCAACGCTTTTGCGATTTTTCAATGCACTGACTCATGCCAATTCCCTTAAGTTGAGAGAGCCATATACCCAAGAAAAATAAGGGGTAGTGATGCAACGTAATGTAGGCTGAGCTTTAATTTACAGAAGATTCAAGCTTTTCGAAATTGAGTGACCATCACATTGCATCACTACCAAATAAGGATTTCAAGGATATTTTATTTCAAGGGTATTTTACGTCACTTTAATTCAGGGAGTTGGTATTAGTAGGGTCACGCTACTAGGTATATACGGCAGGTAAGCGAACGGTAAACGTTGTCCCTTTTCCCAACTCAGACGTACAAGTTAGTTTCCCCTGATGATGTTCAGTCACGATTTGATAGCTAATGGCCATCCCCATTCCGATCCCTTGCCCTACGGGCTTAGTCGTAAAAAATGGATCGAAAATTCTTGACTGGAACTTCTCGGGAATGCCCGGGCCATTATCAGAAATAGTAATTTCAACCCATTGAGAATCAGGTGACTTTGTTTCCACAATAATTTGTTTTTCATGGGAGTCTTCCACAGGTCGATCTTGAATTCTTGAATCCTCAAAAGATTCGATCGCATTGGAAAAAATATTGATTAACACCTGGTTGAGATACTGTACATTCCCCTGGATATTAGGCACTTTACTATAGTTTCGAATCATCTTTATTTTTCCCGGTTTTTGATTAAATTCTGTGGGAAATTGACTGTCTAATATTGAAAGTATATTCTCCAGTGCATCATGAATATTAACTGGATAGAGGTTGATATTGCTGCCCTTAGAGAATTGCTGTAAGGAGAGAATGATCTTGCTAATATGCTGAGCGCCTTTTTGAATGGATTGAATAATTCCAGGCAAGTCTTCACACAGAAAATCAAGCTCCACTTCTTCAATGACAGCTTCTATCTCTGGTATCGGTTGAAGATAGTGTTTCTGGTAAAGAGATATGACCTTTAAAATATCTTGGCAATATCTCTCTAAGTGGATCATATTGCCATGGATAAAATGAGTGGGGTTATTGATTTCGTGCGCCAGCCCACCAACCAGCTTTCCTAAGCTAGACATCTTTTCGGCTTGCACTAGCTGCCCTTGAGTTTCTTTTAATTTGTCCAATGCTTTTTGCAGCTTTTCATTGGATTGGGTTAAGGCTTGAGTTCTTTGTTGAACCCGACTTTCTAAGGCTATGTTGATAGACCGTAAGTTTGATGCGGCTTTCTTGCGATCAGTAATATCAATCAGTGAACCAGAAAAGACTTTTTCTCCGTAATGGAGTTTGCAAGCAAGGGATAGTTCTAGCCAAACAATCTCCCCTTCTTGATGCAGAAATCTAAGCTCGCGACAGAGTCCTTTAACATTGGCAGGTATTTCCATTGCCTGATGCCAAACACCCCTGTCTTCTGGGACTAAAAACTCTTCTGGGCTCTGTCCGAGACTCGACTGAATTGGATACCCCAAGGTGACCGTCCAGGCACGATTTAGCAGCGTAAAGTTACCAGAGGCATCACATTCGAAAATAATTTCCCGTAATGTTTCGATGAGATGTCGGTAACGCTGTTCAGACTCAGTGAGTTTTTCAATTAAACGGTAGTGAATCTGAGTCTGTAGTTCATTGTTTGAGTCAGCCTCGGATTGTTGAGAATCGCCAGCTTTGTTGTACTCTTCCGTAGCCATTAGAAGAGCTCTGAAGATTGAATGACTTTTGCATAGAGCGGAAAGATATTCTCCACGTAGAACTCTTGCTCAAGAACCGTTCGAGAGATAATACAATCTCTCAAAACATTAACCTGATAGCCTCGCTCATGGGCAGAGCGCCCTGTGGAATCAATGCAAATTGAGGTAATGGCTCCAGCTAATACTACGGATTGGATTCCTTTTTTCCGTAGCGCATCGTCGAGTCCAGTGTCGGCAAATGCATTTAAACCGCGCTTTCCACTAACTTCCACAATGTGCTGGCTAAGTGGCTCAAACTCTTTGATTGTTTCTGCCCCTGGTGTTCCTTTTTGGAAGGCATTAAGCTGTTGAACCATCTTTAATATTCCAACTGGATTAACCAATTCTTCATAGGTTGGAGTAAAGGTTATGGGCGTCGCAATAATGGTGGCGGGGGTTTCAATCCAGTGCTTGATTAAGGTTGTTATATTGCTTACCACTTGATCGTATCGATTTAGATCGTCAATCACTGAATGAACAAGTCCATCTTCAGCGAAATAGTCATTTTGAAATCCGATAAGAATAAGCGCCGTTTTATTTAGATCAATCATTGTTAGTAGGGGAACTATATATCAATACATCACTGCTAAAGACGTAGGTTAGATCATGTATCGGGTGGGAGACTGCATAAGATATTTTAGGGATTTTGCAGGTGCTATTTATGACTGAGTTTGCCCTGAATCAACACTATCTTGCCCTGGAATCGCGTTTAATTTCAGAGGGGCTTGCTTAGGGCGCGTCATTCATTAAACTCCAAAAGGCTTACGCCATGGGGAAGTACGCGCCCTTTTAGATAAAAACATTGGGGGCTGAAACCCTCACAGCTATTGAGCTTGGGGTTTAATTGATAATAGCCCCTAGAAAAGGCACAGTGGATTTGGTGTCAGTCTTCGATTACGGAATGTTTTGGGGTGCGGTTATGAGAGCGCGATAGGGGCGCCCTATTTAAAGTAAAGACACGGCATTTAAAGACGCGGCATCTAAAGACAGGATCGAGTTAAAGGCAAAGGGCATGGGCAATACAGAGGGTGCGATCGCCGACGACTTAACTCCAGCTGATGGCAATTTCATTGACGAGGGCTGGGCTGAGGCGAAACCTATTACGCTGCCGGTGGAAATTGATGCTGCCTGGGATCGTCAATATCCTGACCTGGTCCATGCGTATTCCTGGGAACACTATTTCATTTACTGGTGTGAACAGTGGCGAGGCGATCGCTGCGTAGACCGTCTAATAATCGAGCGACAGGATCGGAAGCCAGTGGGAAGCTGGGGCGATTTTCAAACCATAAAGACGCTCATCCTGGGAGAGGAGCGCATCGCCGTGCAGATTTTCCCCCCCGATGAGGCCATTGTTGACCAAATCAACGTGTATCACCTGTGGTCACCGCGGGATGGGGAAGCGATCGCCTTTGAGTACCAAATGCTGTGTTGTTAGGGAAATGTATCAACAGGTTAAAAGTTTTCCCCACTTTATAGCTGGTTAAGACACAATCGGATCAGCAGTGACGGAACACCCTTCAACCTTGATCGGGTTAACCCCCATCCTTACCCAACCCGATCATTGTCCGTCGCTGCTCCCCAATTGATTGTTGATTATTTAGTCTGTCGAGAGTTGATTCTCTGAAATTTAAATAATTACCGCCAAGTCTGCTTAAAAGGCAGGTGTCAGTTGGCTTATGTTGTTATCCATTGCCCGTTTGCAGTAGGAGACTCGATATGATTCGTTTACTTGTCGGAATCTTAGTTTTTGTCATTAACGGTATTTACCGCGATCGCCCCTACCCCCGGTTTTATGTGCTGGAGACGGTGGCGCGAGTGCCCTATTTTGCCTACATGTCCGTGTTGCACCTGTATGAAACCCTGGGTTGGTGGCGGCGTGCCGATTGGCTGAAGGTGCATTTCGCTGAGTCGTGGAATGAGCTTCACCATTTGTTGATTATGGAGGAGCTTGGCGGTAACGCTTTCTGGGGCGATCGCGTCCTAGCCCGGTCGGCGGCCCTGCTTTACTACTGGATCGTTGTCGCCCTGTACGTCGTCAGCCCCAACTCCGCCTATAACTTTATGGAAATGGTGGAGGAGCACGCCTACGCCACCTATGACAAATTCTTGAATGAATTTGAAGCGGATTTAAAAGAAACACCTGCTCCGGCGATCGCGGTGAGCTATTACCGAGATGGCGACCTGTATATGTTTGACGAATTCCAAACCGGCCAAGTCCCCGAGCACCGTCGTCCGGTTATGGATACCCTGTTTGATACCTTTGTTGCGATTCGGGATGATGAGGCAGAGCACGTAAAAACCATGGTTGCCTGCCAGCGCCCTGAAACCCAGGAGGAAATCCTCAGCCCCCATGGCTCCACGTTAACCAATGCTCTTGAGCCCAAAGTGGTCTTGACGGGGATGGAAACGGCGGAGACGAAGGTGGAAGAGAAAATCAACGCCGAGTAAACTTTGGCTTCTGCATCTTTAGTGAAGGTTTGGAGCAGTTGCTATTGGGTGATTGCTCCAACTTTTTTTATCCAATTTTGGTAGTGCTCAGAAGGTAAGGGCGGCTCGCCTCAAACCCCATGAACTATATGGGATAGCGGGGAGAGCATCCTTACAGTCGAGGCACTACCCCAATTTTTTTAGTAGAACTGACTTGATCATTTTTGGGACTGCCCGATCATTTTTGGGACTGATAATCACCGAATTTTCGCATTCAGAATTTTCGTATTCAAAGATAGTTAGAAAGCTCAGAACGATTGATAGTTTCTTACAAGTAAGGATGCTCTTCAAGTCGCTTATAGTAAATTGACTGTTTTAAAGGGAACTATCTTTACATCCTGGTCACTACCAGATGATGAAGGACACGCCATCCTTAATCAGGCGATCGCCAATAGGTCACATCGGGGGTCAGGGGTTGCACCTTGGCTCCTTTGTAATAGAACTCCACAATGCGCTGGGCAGACCATCCGATTTTGGCGAGGCGATAGGAGCCAGCCTGGCTGAAACCCACCCCGTGTCCCCAGCCGCCGCCGATAAATTGATAGCCCTTTAATGCCGGTGGGTTCGCTTCGGGATCTTCGACGGTGGCGCTGTCGTAAATGGGATTCAAATAAAATAACGTGCTGCGCGGGGGCCAAAAGGCGCTGCGAATGGCATCTTTATGAACCGTAATTTCGCCAATATCCGTATAGGCCACTAACTTTTGCGCCCGACCGCTGGGGGCGCGCTCCGTCACCGCCAGCTTGGTTAGGGTTTGAAAATTGGCTTGGGGGCTGTTGTTATTGCGCAAATATTTCCGCAGATGGTCCGCTAGCTCAGGCAGGGTCTGCTTACGATTCCAGCGAAAATCTCGCCAGCCAATTTCATTGAGCCCTTTTGTAACGTTTAAAAACTCCCGCAGGTTATTTTCATTGGACAGGGGACGTGCCGCCAAATCCCACAGGGGCACGGGCTAATCCACCACCGGCTGCAGGTTGGGGCGGTGCGGACCATTCC
>CALCTI010000603.1 GCA_937894105.1 uncultured cyanobacterium | reverse complement strand
AGTACAGCCGCCAAGGTCGCCAACTGCAAAGTTAGCGATCGCCCCCGCCAAAATTTACGCGGTGCAAACTTCGCAAAATTAACCAGTGGCTGACTCATTGGCACGGGGATCTAGGATGAAAAACGATTGAGGCGATCGGGCATATGGATTTGGCAAAGGTACCGTAATTTTTCCCACACAAGCTGCAGAAGGAAAGGCTCTAGAGAAAATCTTGGGACAGATTCCGCCAGAGACTTAAGTGTCTTCGGCGGTGGGTTTGAGCGGTCCTTGAATTAATCCCGTCTGTACATCAATCGCAGCGTCAACCAGCAAATCCTGATAATCTTCCAATTCATCTAAAGGACGCTTCGTTTCGGTGACAATATTGACCGCCACCCACGGTAAGCGATGGCGACGAACTTGGCTACCGCGATCAGCCCAAAACCAGTCTCCCGCTTTAGGACTACCGCCGCCAGGCCAGGCGTACCATTGGGCCATAACCAACGTGGTGTTGTTCTCGGTCCAGCCGCGCTATAAACGAACCGTAATGGTAGCCCGCTGATTTCCGGACGTGGCCTGCAAATCCACAAAGCGCTCAGAATCCGTTGTAATTTGTGCAACCCCCTCCCAGTCGCTCCACTCTACCTGAGGTTGGTCGTTGTCAGATTTAGTGGGCAGCAGCATGACCTGCATTACTCGGTCATTGGAGCTTTCTTCCGCCCCCCCTTCAGCCACTGGATAGCTTTCAGAGGATTGATCGGAGGCTGTTTCAGAGCCCCCTACCACCGCGTCATCGTCGCCTAGTTTTTCTCTATTCTCTGGCGTTTTAGCGGGTTCCGAATTGCTCGCCTCACTGGTGTCCTTGTCGTCCCCTTCGGAGGCGCTGTCTTCGGGAATTTGGCGAATTCTTTGGGAAGACCAGGAGCGTGAGCCAATTAACCGCTCTCCTTGCTCTAGGGTTTCCCAGTTGGGAATATCAATTCCTTCTTTTCGAATGGTCCGCAGGTCCGACAGGTTGGCGACGGGACCGATCCAGGACCATCGCCAATTGCCCTTGAGGTAGCCTGGGGCTGCTCCCGCGATCGCCACCACCACTAATAAAATCAGCGCCGTTAATTTAAAGGGAGTATTTGGGGCTAGATGTCTGCGAATCCATTGCCACAGCTTATTCATGGAGTTTGTGTTTATAAGATTACGTAGAAAAGATTACGCAGGAAGGATTACGTAGCTGCGTGGAGACTCTGGTCTCAGCTGAAAGCGCACCCTAGCGACTTTCCCTAAGTAAGGGCACGATACGCTCACCGCCCTGCATCCACCAAATAATGGCTCCCAGCATCAGCGCTGAATAAAGATCCCCACCGATCCCTTCGTGCAAAAAGTGGAACAAACCGTCCCAATACATACCGTGGAACAGGGTTAGCAAAGTATTGCGCAAAATGTTCATGGCAACACTAATAAGCACCGCACCACCCATCAGTAACCCGAAATGGAGGGGCGATCGCAACCGCTTCCGCAAGTGCAGCAGCATAAGCCCCACATACAAGCTAGTGATCAACATCTTCAAGCCAGCACAGTGAGGCGCCACCTCCACCGTTCTATCGTTAACAAACAAATAAATGCCTTGAACCGTAACGTTTAAATCAAACTGATTCAGCACAAAGCCAGCAACATTGGCAATAAAGCGCTGAAGACCCAACGTGTAAGGGGAAATTAAATAAGGCAGATCATTCGGCGTTGCCAGCAACAAAAACATTAGCGGTGCCAGGTGTAGCCGTAGCCCCGGAAACCCTTTCCAGCAGCCCACCATGCCGGCTATCACAATAGGAAAGGACAAATTGACTAGATCAGAAACCCCACTTAGGTATAAAACGCATCCCAGGCTCAGTAGAAAAAAGCCAAGAAAGTGGATTTGGTCAACAATACTGTCCCAAAGCTTGCGATTTTGCCAAGCGGCGTAGGCCGCGTAGGGAATCCCAATAAAGGCGTAGCTAAAGTATTCGTGATCAAGGCTAATATTTTTAAAAATCCAGCCTTGG
>CALCTI010000602.1 GCA_937894105.1 uncultured cyanobacterium | reverse complement strand
TAAATAACAGTTTCTAATTAGTTTCCCGATAGTTAACTATCACTATTTTTTCAAAGACTTCCCTTTAATTAATCCTTTTCGGGTGAGGGATAGGCGGCTACTAATCCATATCAGCAAGGTCAAAATTTGCTGCAATCGGGCGATCGCCGGTCCCGCCTGTTGCCCCTGTTCCTGCATCGACTGCCGTAGCCAGGCAACCCCTTCCTGCCCGGCCAACACCCCCTCTGGGGCATTTCCCAAAACATTATGGGTCGCCCGTTCTGCCACGTCCAATCCTCGTGTGGTGTCCCTAAGGGCGAGGCGTAGCTGCCAACAGAAAAATGCCACAACTAACAGGGCGATCGCCAAAATAATATTAATTGTAATGACCGCGATCGCCACCGTTTCCTCCCGAGAAAACACCCTAAAGGGTTAACCGTTTAAACTTCACTGGCCGCCACCCGCGCCTTGCGAGCATCAATGAAACTTTTAACGTAAAAAAACAAAGCAACCAAGGTGGTTGCAATCATTAACCCTACCCGAAAAACCTTTAGGCTATCCCCTTGAGCTGCCACCATCGACAGGGGGGCGAATAGCGATGCAATTGTAGCCACCGCCAGTAAAGCGACGATATGAGCCACGACCTTATTGTAAGTTTTAACGCCGGGAGATAGGACTAAAAAACCTGCGCCCAAGCCCACAGGAATAAGAGCCATCGGCGAACTGTCACCGCAAAAATAGGCCCAGGATCCCATTACAATAAGGGTGACGCCATTCACAATGGTTGACCAAAATGGCATGGGGCTAAATGCTGCTGACATGATTTGTTCTCCGTTTATTGTTAGCTGTGTATTGGTCTCTTCTTTGTTAAATAAAGGCTTAGTTAAAGTGATTAATTGACCAATCTATAGAATTTACACTTGATCAATTTCGATTAATAAATTGCGCATAGATTAGGGCGAGCTCATACTTTAGAAATCATCTTTGTTCATTTCACGGATGCCGCTAGCAAGCATAAACAAGCCCCCCAGCACAATGGCGATCGCGACGCCTCCCAACAACAGGTCCATTGATTCTGCCATATGTTTTTATAAGCTTTTGACTGGTGAGCTTTTAGTTAATAATTTTTTAGTTAACGAACTTTGGATTGGTGAGCTTTTGATTAATGCACTTTTGACTGGTGAGCTTTTGTAACGCCTCAACTACTCCGCCGCATATTGCTTCAAATCATCTAAGCTGACACTTTTTAGCGCCGCCCTGTGGGTTGCCGCCAAGACCACCGGTGGAGCCACCCCCGCTTCCATCGCCTCCCGCCAGCGCGATGCACACAAACACCAGCGATTACCCGGCTTTAGCCCCGGAAATCCATACAGTAGCATCGGTGTGCTGAGGTCGTTTCCCTGGGCTTTGGTGTACTCTAAAAACTCGGCAGTCACCTGAGCACACACCACATGCCGCCCCGTATCCATCGGTCCCGTTTCACAGCAGCCATCGCGAAAAAAACCCGTCATCGGGTCTATGCCACACTTTTGCAAAGGCTCCCCCAGGACGTTTTTAGCGCTAGATGATCGCTCACCGTTAGTGTTCATGGGAATTAGCGTTTAGAAAACCAGAATAAACTTAAGCCTACTTCAATATTCCGAGGCACTGATCGGTTGCTTATTGGTTGTTCACCCAGGCACTGACCCGATGAGCGCTTTAGTGAAAGGTGAGGTAGACCAGGGGCGATTTTGCTATAATTTGAATTTCGGACTTTAATCATAAGCGCAACGGGAAAACCATGGCGAACTCCGGGCGATTGGCGAATGTGGACGAGGACTGGAGCGATCGCCTGGAAGAATCCGGTTTAGGGGGAGTGTCTGACACTTTCGAGGATGGGGTCGTTACCGTCGGTGGGCTAACGGATTATTTAACGATGCTCATTGAAGACAATCCTTCGTTGCACAAAATTTGGGTGGAAGGGGAGGTGAGCTCCTGCAAAGACCATCGCATCGGTTTATTTATCACCCTGTCTGATCCCGATAACCCTAAGCAAACCCTGTCCTGCACCGTCTGGCGATCGCAAATCCCCAAGCTAGGCTATATCCCGCAGCAGGGGGATCGGGTGGTGGCTCTGGGGAAGGTGGGCACCTATCCCGGTTATAGCCAGTATCGGATGCAAATCTGGCAAATTTCGCCGGAG
>CALCTI010000601.1 GCA_937894105.1 uncultured cyanobacterium | reverse complement strand
TCTAACCAAATTGCTGCTGACCGTGGGCGACCGCCTCCCTTCAACCGCATCGCCCGTTCAATCAACCCCACCACCGACTGATCCAAATTAGATGGAAAGGACAGTGGATCACCTTTTCCTTCTGAAATTGCCAACTTCCGCGCCACTGCTGTCGCCGGTTGAGCCCCCACTACCAGCCAATACAACACTGCCCCCAATGAATATAAATCAGTCCAAGCTCCCCGGTCTCCCTGGCTGGTATACGCTTCAGGAGCCGCAAACCCGCCCGCATGACTAGCCGACTGAGTCCGACTCACCTCATCCTGTAGCGACAACATCGACCCAAAATCAATCAACACCGCATTCGACTCCCCAGCCCGCAAGCGAATATTAGCCGGTCGCACATCCCGATGGACAATCCCCTTGCCATGGATATGATCCAAAGCAGCTCCCATTTGTCGAACAAAACCCAATGCCCGATCTAACGGAACACCACGCCCACACTGATTTAAATCATCCCCCGCCACAAAATCCATCACCACATGGGGCACCCCATCCATCTCAAACAAACGATCCACCTTCACCACATGGGGATGGTCACACCTACTAAGCTGTATTGCCTCATCCCGAAACATCTGAAAAATCCGATTATGTTCCTCCGGCGTCCGGTCCGCCCGCTCCATCCGCGTATCATCGTTCAACGTCTTAATCGTAACGGGCTGTCGCTGTCGTTTCGTATCCCACGCCTGATAAGTAATCGCAAACCGGCCACCCCCCAGAACCCGCTCCTCCTCGTAGCGCCCATCACCCAGAAGCTTCCCCCTATCCCAAGCCATTGAACCCCCAGAGTGAGACTACCCACCACATCCTAAATCATCCTTAAGTACTGGGCACAGAATTGGGCAGACCAGAACCATAATGAATTAAGCAACAACTTCCGATCCGCAATTCCCCAATGCAATGGAATCCTCAGCCACGCTATTAGACAGAGTTCTCTTAGAGAATGGTGATCGCCTAAGTCGCCAGGAATTCGAGCGGCGATACGATGCGATACCGGAGTTGAAAAAGGCGGAATTAATTGAGGGAGTGGTTCACGTGGCAGCAGCATTGCGATATCGGAGCCACGGTCAGCCCCGTGCCCACATCATGGCGTGGTTGGGATTATATGCTGCCCTCACCCCTGGCGTGGAACTGGCGGACAATACAACGGTGCGATTTGACGAGCGCAATGCCCCCCAACCCGATGCCCTGTTGCGATTGGAGAAAGGCGGGCGATCGCAGGTAAGTCAGGATGATTACATCGAAGGTGCACCGGAACTGATTGTTGAAATCGCAGCCAGTACAGCGTCCTATGATTTGTATGAGAAATTGGACGTGTACTACCGGAATCAAGTGCAGGAGTATTTAGTGTGGCGGGTGATGGACAATGAACTGGACTGGTTTCGATGGCGCGATGGCCAGTATGTCAAAAGCGGTGTCAGTGAAGAGGATTGCCGCCAGAGCCAAGTGTTTCCCGGTTTATGGCTAGATGTAGCGGCGCTACTGGGGGGAGATTTAGGCAGTGTTGTGGCGATGGTCCAAGAAGGATGCCATTCCCAACCCCATCAAGATTTTGTTGCCCAACTCGCGACTCAATAGGAATCGCCTTAGACGCCTGATGTGAATTAGGAAAAGGACGGTTAAGACGTCTGATGTGAATTAGAAGGGCCACATTTCAAGGCAATAAAAAAACGCTGAAGCCCACATTTCATAAAGGTTATAGCCTGAAAAGAGGTGGACGACCCATGCCATCTCCAGGGCAAAAACTCTGCTATTTCAGATCTAAAAAAGCCCTTTTGGCTAAATCAATAGAGCTAACGATCTTCCCTTAAAAATCAATCGACTTCTGCGTATTGCGATTTTACGGCGTAACCCTTATGGGACAAGGCTTTAGCTTTTTTGTTTCTGGACAGAGCTAATTCACATCAGGCGTATAAGGTCTATTGACTTTATTGAGCACTGTTAACGGGTTGCCTATTGCCTTTGACCTGGTATCAGCCAATACAGATGAGCGTCCTGGAGTGGCAAGCGCCCTGGAGTGTGTCAGAGGCTAAACCCTTTACAGCGGCAAAGGATTTTTAGGGGATGAATGGCAGGCCCAGGTCCAACGGGAGACGAGAAATCAGGTGCTAACGCCCCAACGAGCGAATCAAACCTCCACGGTTTCTAAGGGGGAGCAGCGTCGCCGTAATGGGGTGCGCCAACGTATTGAAGGGGTTTTCCACGAGATTCAGAATACTGGGCGTAACATTGAGAGACTGGTCAGCAAGACGGTGAAAGGGTTAACCCATGTGCGTCTGAAGCTTGCTAGCCATTCTCTGCGTCTGTTAATTCGCCGCCGCTGGAGCATTGATGTGCTGACCTTCTCCAAAAATCAACTCACATAAGACGTTAAAGGGTTCAAGGTGATTTGTTAGACTGCCTTAATGAGAATTAATCGTGCCTGCTATCAATCAGGTGTAGGCAAACATGGCTATTGAGATCACCGAGTTGGAAATCGACGAATGGAGGGCAGAAGCGGAGGGGCGAGGCGAACAAGTCTTCCAACAAAGTGTCCTTGGTGATCATTACCTGCTCCCAAAGGATATTGGACAAGGGGGCGATCGCGTGATTCAGCTTCGGGGCGGGCTAACCCTGGCCATTTGCGAGACCCAGTTCTTCCAGCCAATGCAAATTAAGCGATCGCACGAGGAAAGTTTCCCACTCACTGCTAAGTTCTATTTAGCAGGAGCATCCACGGTCACGACGCAAAATACAGCCGAGATTGCATCCGAATATAGCGAAACAGCAGGAAGCAGCTATCTTTATCATCTCCCAGATTTGACGGAGATAGAAACGTGGTCAGCCCATAAGCCCAATCAAATGGTGATGATTTACGCTGACGTTGATTACTTTCGCACCCTTAATCCCACAACTGAGGCATTGCCTCAGCCATTACAGGCTCTGATGCAGGACACCGGTCGTTTCCATCAGTCTGCCGGGAAGATGACCCCGGCGATGGCTTTAGTGCTGCAACAAATTTGCCATTGCCCCTACCAAGGCTCTGCGCAGCATCTTTATCTGGAAAGCAAGGCGCTGGAACTATTGGCGCTACAGTTTGCCTGTTTTGAGACAACCCACTCGAAATCTAAGCCTTCGGCAAAGCTAAATTCAGCGGATCTTGAACGGGTTGAATACGCTCGGGATCTACTTATTCAACAAATTGCTGACCCGCCTTCTCTAATGAAGCTGGCGCGGCTGTCTGGGCTTAATGAGTTCAAGCTGAAGCGAGGGTTTCGCCATCTGTTTGGGACGACTGTTTTTGGCTACCTCTACGATTACCGGATGG
>CALCTI010000600.1 GCA_937894105.1 uncultured cyanobacterium | reverse complement strand
TCGCCCGATTCCAGACCGTTTTAAAGATTATTTTGGACTCCCCAAGCCTAACCGCTACCAATCCCTGCACACGTCGGTCATTGGTTTAAACGGGCGACCTTTGGAAGTGCAAATTCGCACCCAAGATATGCACCGGGTGGCGGAATACGGTATTGCTGCCCACTGGAAATATAAGGAAAGCGGCACGAGTAACCTGTCAACGAAATCCGATAAAAACGACGACGAAAAATTTACCTGGCTGCGGCAGCTGTTGGAATGGCAGTCCGATATTAAGGATGCTCAGCAGTATTTGGACGATGTTAAAACCAATTTATTTGACGAGGACGTGTACGTATTTACCCCGAAAGGGGACGTGCAGGCCCTAAACCAGGGATCGACGCCGGTGGATTTTGCCTATCGCATCCATACGGAGGTGGGGAATCATTGCGCTGGGGCGATCGTTAACGGGCGCATTATGCAGCTGGATCGCAAGCTGCAAAACGGCGACATGGTGGAGATTATTACCCAGAAGAATGCCCATCCCAGCTTGGACTGGCTGAATTTTGTGGTCACCCCATCGTCGAAAAATCGCATTCGTCAGTGGTACAAGCGATCGCACCGGGATGAAAATATTGCTCGCGGTCGGTCCATGCTAGAGCGAGAAGTGGGTAAAAACGGTTTTGATAGTTTGCTGAAGTCGGAGCCCATGGAAACGGCGGCCCAGCGCTCCAATTACCAAACGGTAGACGATCTGCTGGCAGGGTTGGGCTACGGGGAAATCACCGTTAACGGCGTGGTAAATCGCATTCGGGAAGCGGTGCGAGCGTCGGAACCTCCGGAGGAAGCCACCCACGAAGCGCCGGTAGCGCAACAAATCACCCCGTCGCCCCTAAAAACTCAACAGTCCCCCATCGTGGGCGTTGAGGATTTGCTGCACTATATTGCGGGCTGCTGTCGCCCTATCCCTGGCGAGCCCATTGTGGGGTTAGTGACCCGCAGTCGGGGGATTGCCATCCACCGTCAGGGGTGTGACAACGTGGATTCGGTGGCGGCGGAGCGACGAATACCGGTGCAGTGGAACACCCAGCCCCTAGAGAATGGACGCCAGGCGACCTATCCCATCGATATTAAAGTAGACGTGATTGATCGGGTGTGTATTATAAAAGATGAGTTATAGAGGCAGGCGGACGACCATAACAACAAGCACCGTACTGAGGTGCACCCTCATTCGGACGGCACGGCCACCCTTACACTGGGGGTGGATATTTACCACAGCGAGCAAATTCCCCAAATGTTTAGCCATATTCGCAAGCTGGGGGATGTGCTGAATATTCACCGAATTTCTGACGGGCGCACGGTGAGTTAGGGCGTGTCATCAATTAGGTGCCAGAAGCTTTACACAGTGGGGAGTACACGCCCTTTCAAAAGAAAAGAGGCTAGGGGCTGAAACCGTCGCAGCTAAAGGCTTTGAGGTCTAAATGATGACAGCCCCTAGTCTTTAGGGCGTTCCTAGGGCGTCGTTATTAAACAGGGGCGAGGAGTTAGGGATGTTTACCGGTTTAGTGCAAAGTTTGGGATCGTTGCGATCCCTAGGGCAGTATGAGCTGCAAATTTTATGGACGGGCGCGGGGGAATCGCACCTGCTTCCGGGTTTGGCCATTGGCGACAGCATTGCGGTGGATGGCACCTGTTTGACGGTGGAAACCTTTGACCGAAAAGGATTTACGGCGGCGGTGTCTCCAGAGACCCTGCGGCGGACGGCCCTGGGCGATCGCCTGGGCCAGGGGGTATCGGTAAATTTGGAAAGCTCTCTGCGAGTGGGCAGCAAAATTGGCGGACATTTCGTCACCGGACACGTGGACGGGGTGGGTGAATTTATCGGAGGCGATCGCACGGCCACTTCTTGGGAGCTATGGTTCCAAGCGCCGCCGGCCGTAGCCCGCTACATTGTGCCCAAAGGCAGCATCGCGGTGAATGGCATTAGCTTAACGGTGGCGAGCTTCCACCCCATTGGCGATGGGCAGGGAGCCGGCAAGTTTATGGTGGCGGTCATTCCCCACACCTATGACCACACCAATTTGGCAGCGCTGCAGTCGGGGATGCCGGGGAATTTGGAGGGGGACGTGCTGGGTAAATATGTGGAGAAGTG
>CALCTI010000599.1 GCA_937894105.1 uncultured cyanobacterium | reverse complement strand
ACGGGGGGCATGGCGGCGGTTCAGAGGGAGGAAGTATCGGAGCGTTCAACCATTGGAGTCTACGCCCAGCGCGAGGAAGACTCCCAAGACGCAGATGCAGATAAAGACTCGGATCTGATTTTCCCTGATATTCCCCGCCAACGGGATGGGGACACTCAGCCCCCCCAGCCTGAACCGTTGGAGCAAGGGGAACCGTCCCTGGAAGCGGGACCCGAAAACCCGGCAGAAGAATCCGATAATACCGTTGCTCCGCCGGGTGAGCCTTCGGATCGATCGCCATCCCCCCAATCGCCGTCGCCCCCGCCGGCAGCAAAACAGCCCAAGCCGGGAGGGGCAGCGGGTGATGATATCGGTGAAGGGGGCGATCGCAATTCAGAGGACACTCCCAATGCTCCCCCTAGCCCCACCACTCCAGACCGTTTAACCCCGCTGCTGCCACGGCGAAGCGGTCCCACCACTCGCCCGGAAGATCCTGCCCCCCTGGATCCTGAAACGGGCGGCCCTAACGGAATATTTGGGCGCGATCCTAATGAGCTGGGTACAGGCAACCCTCAGCCGAACGTGCCGCCAGCGTTGTTGGAACCTGTGGATCCTTGGCGAACTTACCGTTTAGCGCCCTTGGATGCCGTTGTGGTGCAGGTCTTCGGCTATCCTGACCTATCCTTTAATGCCAACGTGGACCAAGGGGGGCGTATTTTGGTACCTTTGGTGGGCTTTTTGAAAGTGGAGGGGTTAACCCTAGAGGATCTTCAAGGGGCTTTAACAAGCGCCTACACCGCATACGTCATAGACCCGGAAGTGTTAGTGACCTTGGGTAGCCAGGTTACTCCCGATATTGTGGTGTCCGGTGAAGTGGTACGCCCCGGTTTTTATCGTGTGGGCTCCTTTGAAACGGTGGTGCAAGCGCTAATTTCAGCGGGCGGTGTAAAAGATAGCGCTGATTTACGGGCGATCGCCCTGCGTCGTCGCTTACCAGACGGCACCCTGTTGGAACAGGAGCTAAACCTACTGGAGCTACTGGCTGAAGGGCTACCGGAGCCGCGATTTTTTCTACAGGACGGCGACGTGGTGTTTGTGCCTCGGCGAGAGGTGGTTAACGATCCCACCTATAACTTTGCCCTGGCGACGTTGAATAACCTGGGACAGCCCACCATTCGAGTGCGGCTGCTGGCCTACGTTGGCGAAGGGGGGCTGCGCACCGTGACCTTACCTACGGGCAGCTCCTTTATTGACGTACTAGAGGGGCTGCCAATTTCCCAAATCAACCTGCGCAAAGTTGCCCTCATTCGCTTTGAGGCAGAGCAGGGAACGGTGGTCACTCAGGAACTGGATGGAAAAGCTGCGATCCTAGGTGATTTAACCCAAAATCCCCAACTTCGAGACAATGACGTTATTGTGGTCAATCGCAACTTGATCACCAAACTGACGGTGTTTTTCAACCGATTTACCCAACCCTTTAGGGATGTGCTGGGATTTTTGCTATTTTTCCGCGAGCTAGATAGCGCAGCTGACGATCTATTTGGTCCTGAAGGGGCCTTTACCAATGGCTCCGATAATGAAAACAACAATAATAATGATAATTAACAGAAAATCTTAAACGGAAAATCTTACGTGAGCGGCGTTTCGTAAGCAGCATTTATAGTTAGTTCGATATAAAACAAGCCATCACGAAGGACACGCTAGCGCTGTACTATTGGCTTCGTTAACGCTTCGCCAACAACAAGCTCAGCGATCGCAGCTGTCTCGTTAGCGAATGAAATGACTATAAATTGCTCTAAATGCTAATGCTGACTCTGGGATTACACGCGGGTTGCCCGGTTTAGGCTGGGTTCCACATCTCGCGGGCGCTTGCCTCGCCAAAAGAGGCGGACGGGGGTACCTTCAAATCCCAAGTTAGACCGGATTTGTCCCTCGATATAGCGGCGGTAATTGTCTTTAAATCGCTTTGGATCGTTGACGAACAGGGCGATCGCCGGCGGCTGAGCACTAACCTGGGTTCCGTAATAAATGCGTCCCTGCTTACCTTGACGAGAGGTGGGCGGAGAATGCCAGCGCACCGCCTCCACCAGAATTTCGTTAATGGTAGATGTGGTCACCCGCCGACGCTGCTGCTCCCAGCCCTGGTGAATTAATTCAAAAATTTTCGGTACACGCTGCCCCGTTAAGGCGCTGACAAAAATCATCGACGCCCAATCCATAAAGTAAAGCTTGCTGCGAAGGGTGCGCTCAAAGAGATAGATCGTATCGGAATCCTTCTCGATCGCATCCCACTTATTCACCACAACCACGCAGGCTCGCCCCTCTGTAATAACCCGATCCGCCAGCTTCTGGTCCTGCTCCGTCACCCCGTCCTCCGCATCGATCACCATCAGCACCACGTCTGATCGCCGAATCGCCTTAAACGCCCGATTAATGCTGAAAAACTCCGGACCATAATCAATACTTTTCTTACGCCGAATTCCCGCCGTATCGATCAACCGATACCGCATTCCTTCAAACTCCACACGCGTATCGATCGCATCCCGCGTCGTCCCAGAAATCGGACTTACGATCGCCC
>CALCTI010000598.1 GCA_937894105.1 uncultured cyanobacterium | reverse complement strand
GGCGTAAACAACGTCAACGGCAGCGCCTCCCCCCGCACTATTTTGGGAGCCCTAATCCTGTGGTTCGGCTGGCTAGGCTTTAACGGCGGCAGCACCTTCGCCTTTGACGACACCGTACCCACCATTCTGCTGAACACGCTTTTGGGCGGTGCGGGCGGGCTATTGTTTCCATTGCTAGTAACCGTGAGTCGCGGCAAACGGGTAGAGGTGAAATGGATCACCAACGGCTGCCTAGCGGGGCTGGTGTCCGTGACCGCCTGCTGCCATGTGATTACCCCCACCGCAGCGGTGATTATTGGCGCCATGGGGGGCGTGGTGATGTTTGTCTGCGATCGCCTGCTGCTGCGCTATCGCATTGACGATGCGGTGGGGGCGGTGCCGGTTCACCTGGGCGGCGGCATTTGGGGCTCTTTGGCGGTGGCCCTCTTTGGCAATACCGCAACGATCGCCAACGGACTGAGTCCCGTCGCCCAACTGGGCGTGCAGATTCTTGGCATTAGCACCGGGCTAATTTGGGCCGGGGGCGCAACATTTATTGCCCTGTGGATCATGGCACGGTTTACTTCCCTACGCGTGTCGATGCGGGAGGAACTGCTGGGGCTCAATATTGTGGAGCATGGTGCCCAGTCCGATCTGATAGATATGTTTGACGTGATGAGTGCCCACCAGCAAACGGGCAACCTGAGTTTGCGGGTGCCTGCCGAGCCCTTTACGGAAGTGGGGCGGATTGCGGCACGGTACAACGAGGTGATCGGAGCCTTAGAGCGATCAACGGCAAAAACCCAGGCCATCGTTAACACCGCTCCGGAAGCGATTTTTACCGTGCTCCCTAGCGATCGCACCATCCGCAGCGCCAACGCCGTTGCCTATCGATTATTTCGCTATGAATCCCATGAGCTGATCGGGCGGGCGATCGCCGACCTTTTCGACCTGGAGCAGATGAAAGACCAGCTAAGCTCTAGACAATTGGAATTAGCCCCCAACGAGAATCAGTCCGATCAGCCCCAGCTACAGGCTCAATTTTGGAGCAACCTAATCACTTGGGGCGAGGACGGTCAAATTGTGGAGCTCGTCGGTCGCCGTCGTAACCAACAAACCTTTCCCCTGGAGCTTCGAGCAACCCTGTATCAACAGGGAACCCAAGCAACGCTAATCGTGATTCTCAGCGATATCAGCCTACGCAAACTTAACGAACGCGCCCTCAAACAAGCCGCCTCAGATTTACAGGTGCGCAACCAGCGTTTAACGGAAGCCTTGGAAAGCCTTCGCAGCACCCAGTCACAGCTTGTGCAAAACGAAAAAATATCGGCTTTAGGAAAAATGGTTGCCGGTATTGCCCACGAACTGAACAACCCCATGGGCTTTATTAGTGGCAGCCTGAACTACCTTCACGAGTATGTCAAAGAC
>CALCTI010000597.1 GCA_937894105.1 uncultured cyanobacterium | reverse complement strand
GCAATATCCCAGTTGTCTCGCTTATAAAAAACGGCGGCGTTGAAAATGGTGTAGTCGCCTAGTTCAAAGCTGTCGTTTAGGTCACCGGGGCGATCGCCCGCATAATTCAGCCCAAAGCCAAAACCCAGCCCCGCTAAATCCCCGTCTTGGATGGTGTAAGTAGTCCAAAGATTGGCGCTATGTCGGGGAATGCCCACCAAACCGTTGCCCTTTTCAAACTGGTTATCCTCGGTAATTCGCGCGTTGGTGTAGGCGTAGTTGACCAAAATATTCCAACCGGGCAAAATCTCGCCAACAATATCCAACTCCACCCCTTCGCTACGCTGCTCGCCGGTAGCCAGGGACGCATTGACAAACTGGGGCGAGTTGGGGTCGGGAGTGGCCACATTCTCGCGGGTGATATTGAAATAAGACAGGGTGGCGATCAGGCGACGATTCAATAATTCGGTTTTAACCCCCACTTCAAAGCCTTCCCCTTCCTCCGGATCCAGCAAATTACCGTCAATATCGGTACCGCTATTGGGGGTAAAGGATTGGGAATAGCTGGCGTAAAGGGCAAGCTGCGGCACCGGCTGATACAAAATTCCCACGCGTGGCGTCACGGAGTCCAGCGTTTGTTCCGCTTCGTTGCCCTGGCGAGAAAACAGTGACGGGGCGTTATCCACCTCTTGGGTCACACTGTCGTAGCGAACGCCGGCCACAAAATGCAGCCCATCCACAATCTCGATTTGATCTTGAGCGAAAATTCCAAAGCGCCGCGTCGTCACATCTTGAGCACGGGCAATGTCGGGCAGATCGTCAAACCCTATCCGTGGCGCGGTTCCATAGGTGGGCTCAAAAACAGTGAGGGGGCACCCGCCGCTTCGTTAAATGCCGTGGGGGTAAAAGTAGTGGCCTCATAATCTTGACGACCGTAGCGGAAGGCGTAGCGAATTTTCCAATTGTCACTGAAATTATGTTCTAAACGGTAGCCGCCGCTGAAAAAGTCCCGTTCAACTTTGTCCCCCGGTTCCCCAATAATCCGATCCTCCGGCACGTCCAGGATGCCGTCGCCAAAGGCTAACAGCCCAGAATCATTAGGGCGCTCGTCGTTAAAATATTCCACGTCAAGGGTCAAGGTGGTGCGATCGCCAATATCCCAGGTCACCATTGGTGCCACAAACACCCGATCAATATCCTGATCAAAATCGCGAACGCTATCTTGGCTGGAATATAGGGCATTGATGCGATAGCGTAGGCGACCATCGGCGGTGAGACGATCAGAAAAATCAATCTGTGGGCGAATTAGCGATCGGCTTCCTGCCTGAATTTGTGCCTCGTACAAAGGCTCAGCAGTGGGGCGTTTGGTGACCAGATTAATCACGCCGCCGGGCTGAATTTCACCGTAAAGAATAGAAGCCGGCCCCTTAAGCACTTCAATGCGCTCCAGACTTGCCACCTCCGGTAGGGTCAAAAACCCATTGTTTGACACAGCGTCGGAGCCAGAGACGCTAAAACCATCTCGCAACACCCGCGCCCCTTGAAATCCGCGAATACTGTACTGAAATCCCGAGCCCTCAGTGGAATCCACCACCACACCGCTCACATTCCGCAGAGCCTCATCCAGCTGAATCACTTGTTGATCGTCAAGGATCTCTCGCGGGATAACCTGAACCGATGCCGGAGTTTCGATAATTGGCGTATCGGTGCGTGTGGCTGCGCCGGCGTTGGGTTCAAAATAGTCGCTGTCGTTCTCTCCCGTCACATTGATGCGCAGTGCGTCGGCTCCTTCAGTTTGAGCATCCGCATCGTTTTTTGTTTCCACATCAGCCTCTTCCTCACCCTGTGCCACGGTCTGATCTGATGCTAATTCTGGCGCTAATTCTGGCGATGCTTCAAGGGTAGGACTCGCCGTTGCTGGCGCACTTTCTAATGCCAATAGCCCCGCGATCGCACTGGCCAAGGCCATCACCGCACTGGTTCGATATCCACTCATGGGCACACTCCACACACTCATTGGTCAACGGATCCCGTTGTGGAGAACTATAAAAAGCAGCGAGTCAGAGAATAATCCCAAAACGGATTTTTTCGTGCCCGAAACGGATTTTTTAGGGCGTGTCATCAATTAAGCGCCAGAAGCTTTACGCAGTGGGGAGTACACGCCCTTTTAAAATGGAAGGTGCTAGGGGCTGAAACCCTTACGTCCACTGACTTTTAGATTTAAATGATGACAGCCCCTAGATTCCAAGCGTCGCTTTAAAGGGGTCGAACGGGGTCACGCCTTAGCCGCAATAGCCCTTATAGGATCGAGGCGTCACGCCAAAACGACGTTTAAAAGCGGCGGAAAATTGGCTTGGGCTCGCGTATCCCACCTTCTGCGCCACCTGGGCCACGGAATAGTTTCCCCGCTCTAGAATCATCTGCGCCTTTTCCATTCGACACTGGTGTAAATAGCCAAAAACCGTTGTGCCAAACATCTGGCGAAATCCACGCTTTAGCTTAAAGTCATTCATTTCCGTTTGCTTGGCCAAACCCTTGAGAGATGGAGGATGGGCCAAGTTTTGAATTAAAATCTCTCGGGCTCGATGAAGGCGATCAATATCATCAGCTTTAATTTGATATTTGAACTGGGGGATTAGCGCTGATTCCTGAACCTGAGCTAGCTTCATTACGATTAGCTCCAGGGCTTTGCTTTCCATATAAAGCAGCTTGAGTTGTCCCTCATGAGGGCAGGCCATAATTTGCTGCAGTACGGTCAACATCGCTGGCGTCGTTTGACCTACCGTAATCAGCAGTTTAGAGTCGGGGCGATCGCGAGAAACAGTTTGCCCAAAATTCATATCCGCCAGCTCTGACGGAAGCAAAGCCAAAAATTGCTCAGGCTTCATCACAATGGTTAAAACATCCACCGTCTGTTTGGCGTGATATTCCGTTGTTGTTTTAAGTTTGCCCGACATAAAGCCAATCATATTGGTGCCAGGGCGGTTCACTAATTCTATATTTCCCCCCTCTAAGCACTGCACCGACTGCCCGGAAAGGAAAAATCGAATTGCCCAATTTGAGAGCTGATCTAACTCCTCCACAAAGGACACACTTTGCTGCAAGTCTGCCCGATTAAAGACCAAATCGATACCCTCTCTAACAGGAATACATCGGCTTTGCCAAAGTCCAAACGGCTGCTCTATATCCCAACACAGCTCGTCTCTATTAATCTGCCACTGCCCTCCTAACTGTTGCTGCGATGCCTTGAGCATTTTTGGAATTGCATCCGCAGAGAGAGCAATGTTGAAGGTGGTCATTAGACTGGAGGATTAGATGAGTTAATGACTAATATTCTCAAGTAGCCGCGACTTTGACAAAAAAAATATGCTCCGAGTTTGTGTGGCGATCCTCAGTACAGGGACAAAAGTTTTGAAGTAGAGGCTAAAAGCCTCGCCAGTTAAGG
>CALCTI010000596.1 GCA_937894105.1 uncultured cyanobacterium | reverse complement strand
GCTGACTTTCTCCGTCTCATTAATTATGTCACGAATCTCCTCGATCGGTCCCGATTTCACATCTACCTGCACCCAGCCCACTGGATACAGAAACTGAAACCCTCGCGATGTGTCTGAGTAGGCTTGAAGTCCACCCGTCGCTGAGGCGCAGCTTTGTAGCACCAGCGTTGCCACCAGGGCAAACGTAATCGCAAAACGCTTCCAAATTTTTCCGTGGGTCATAACCAATGGCGATCGCTTAACGCAGTGTTTCAGTAAACGGCTCTGGAAAAAATACAGCGAAGAACTCAACAACTAGATTTTTTCAGCCACACGCAATCCGTAGTTTACCAGTGCCCCGAGGCGATGCGTGCTAAATCTTGCACCTGCGGCATCTAGATACCCCTTAAAAACCAAAAGACCACCTAAGCCAACAGAGAAAAGCATTAGACGTCAATTTTGGGTTAATATCTGGAACCACCCGCAACCGATAAGCGAACTAAATCAATAATTCAACCTCTTCTTATCCATTGTCTATTCCTTAAGACTCTATTTCTCAACACAGAAAACGGTCTTGAGAAATAGAGTCACGTTAATTACGTACGTCTATTGGTTAAAGGTATTATAAATTTCACCATTTCCACTTGTTGGGATTTTTTTTCAGTTGAGAACTTAGACTCATTCATTAGACTCATTCAAAAGAAAAGTTAAAAGCATACCAACCGAAATAAATTTAAAAGAGAGTTAGACTGCATACTCCTTTAGCATTTCAAAGTTAAATATTTGATGAAGCCTGAAATATTAAGACACGCAACAGGTCTAAAGATTTTTGAGGGTTGGACCTAGATAGAAAGAAGGTAAATCGGAGCTGATCCCAGCGAAAAGGGCGATTAGGGCAGGCTAAAGCAACTCAAAGGTTGTAAACTTTAAAGGCGGCAAAAACATATTTTTTGACATTAAAATCCTGCGTACGTGTTTCGTTCACACAGAAGCTCACAAACCAGAATCTCAACACCTTGTATCTTAAGAAGCAGCGAGTTTTTAGTGATTAAGATCACTTATATTGCCTGATCCTAATCAGTTACCGCAAAAGGCTAATGGTTAATTATAGAAATAGGAAAAGCTCCGTTCCGAATTCTGTTGGCGCCTAAGTAAACACGGTAGAAGGTGTTATAAAACCAAAGGCGATTTTGACAATTAAAGCGTGGACAAACACTTACAAAATTCTTGAGTCATACAAGACAAAAATCAGAATTCCGTGTAAAGACCATCTCACTTACGGTTTTCCCGGTAGATAGTAATGGCGGGCGGAAACAAGTGGTAAGAGGACTCTCCATCCTTACAAGTTAACCCCTTGTTGATTACCCACTTTTTCTTTTGTCTTCAGGCGTCTTGAATGTGAGTCTGTGTTTGGCCCAGAGGACTAGTGCGTCTCAATTTTTTGTTTCTGCCTGGTCTTTATTAGCACTTATCAGATTGGAATTTTAACGATGACGAGTTCTTCTAATAGCCTTTTGTATGTTGCTCAGCTACTGATTAAGCTGACTCAGCAATCTGGTACTGGCGTTTTGACTCTAAGTGCAGGACAAAAATCTTGGCGCTTTTTCTTTTCTGAAGGAATTTTAAACTATGCCGTGGATGAGCATCATCGCATGCGGCGCTGGCAACGGCTGGTAACTCGTTATAGCTTAAATATGGGTGTGCTGACTAATGCACCCATCTGCTACAGCCCTTGGGAATATGTGTTGCTGTGTCGGGGAATTCGCGATGGGCAAATTCGCATTGATCAAGCCGCGCAGGCGATCGCCCGGGTTGTTCAAGAGGTCTTATTTACGGCAGCCAGTGAATCCAAAATAACGGCTCGTTGGGACGGTAAGAAAGAGGCGCGGCTGTCCCTCAGTAGCACCGTGACTCAGGTGGGGTTAAATCTGGAAGGCCTACAAAAAGTACTTAAGAGCATACGAGACCTGTTGCGCTCCTGGGCTGACATAGGCTTACCCTTTGCCCATGTGAACAGCGGCATTGGTTTGACGGTTACTCCGGGAGCCGCTTCGCTGAAAGAATCAACATTGCTGAGTTTGAGTGCCCTGCTTAATGGGACTCGCAGTTTTTGGGATGTTGCCCAAAAGCTCAATCAAACGCCTTTGGCCGCAGCGCGGATGTTGAAGCATTTTGACAGTCGTAATATTCTATCCTTCGAACCTTTACAGGATTCGCCCCAGCCTCCAGATCTGATAATCATGAAAGCAGCATCGTCGATGATTGGCACTGGGGGAGGTGGAAATCAAGCCCATGGAGGAATGACGATCGCCTGTATTGACGATAGTCCTAGCGTGTTAAATCAAATGGACCGGATTTTGGCGGGTATGGGTTGCCGTTCCGTGGGGATCCGGGAGCCGATCCTGGCGCTGCCTACCCTTTTAAATGCCCAGCCAGATTTGATTTTCCTGGACCTGATTATGCCGGTGGTTACGGGCTACGAGCTGTGCGCCCAAATTCGTCGCGCATCAGCATTAAAAGAAGTGCCGGTGGTGGTATTGACCAGCAATGACGGTGCCTTTGACCGAGTTCGGGCTAATTTGGCCGGGGCCACGGATTTTATGTCTAAGCCCGTTGACATCTTGCGTGTTGTCAGCATCTTGAAAAAGTACGCTAAGAAAAAAAATAATATTGAGTCCAGCCCCAAAATTCAGATGGAAAATCTGACCTTGAATCATCCTGAGCAGGCAATCACTGAGTCAAATCGCTAAATTATTTTATCTCTGCCAATCGGTTGAGCACACATTGAACGTCGAGCAACTGTCTTGCATAGATTGGCGTAGGGGACTCACTTTGGCACGGTTCCTGATGTAGTAATAGCAGCGGTGGCGAGGTTTTAAGCTGAATTAATGGCTGTTCTGGGCGGTGTTGGGATTCAGCGATCGCCTCAACTGCCTCAAGGGTTTCAATGGCTTGACGGGTGGCCGGCTGATATTGCCTAAGCCAACCATCGTTAGCAAGGTAATCCACTGTAAAAGCGTTTGCATCCAGGAGCCAGTGGGTGATGTGGTAGCGCTGAATAATTTGTCGCAGTTGGGTGGGATCGGTGGTGTATTGGGCAGTAATCAGGACGGTAACGCGCTGATGAATTTGGCGAAAGTAGCCGAGCTGGTAGGAAACG
>CALCTI010000595.1 GCA_937894105.1 uncultured cyanobacterium | reverse complement strand
GGAGCCCTCTTTGTGTAGGACGTATCAATTGATGTTTGCTCAAGCTGGGCTAAATCCTGCTCATTGATAAGCGCCATCAGCTCATCGGCAACCTGTTGGGCAATGTCAGTTGCGTCGCCAAACTGGGGTTGGTACGGTGCCCAGCGCCGCTCCATCACATAATCTGCCCCGGTCGCCGCGATCGCCCGCTGCAATGCCTGGGCAAATCGCTCCGGTAGAGCTACTCGAGACTGTTCCCCCGACCCGGCCGTTGCCCGCACCTGCACCGGAATGTTCCTAAACATTTGCACCGCCACTTCCACCTGACCAAAATTTTGCGCCGGAGATGGGGATGGGTTTGTAGAAGCGTTATCCTCAGAGGCTGTAATGCTTTGGGCTAAATTTGAATCAGCGGCGTCCGATAGCCCAATCAACTAGCCCGCCGCCGTTAGGATCGGTTGCCAGTCTACGTTGCCCCGGCGGGTCAGGGTGATAAAGTCGCCCATAATAAAAACGGACTTTACGCCGGCGATCGCCATTAGCCCTTGGGCAAAGACTGGTGCATCTGGATTTGGGGCGGCGCTTTTTGCCATTTCACCACGTTTTTGGGTGAGGGTTATAGATTTGGCACTCACCGGAGCATCCAAATTTAGCTTCATGCAATTTGGACTGGGAGTGGTCTCAATTGAACGCAGTTTCATCAGTTTTTTGAAAGTGATTGAATAAATTGAGATTGAAGAAATTGAGGTTGAAGAAATTGAGATTGAAGAAACTGAAGTTGAATAAATTGAAATTGAATACACTGAATCAAGTGAACTGATACAGTTTTTGGTGCTGCTTTTTCCGCCTTCTACTGGGGAAGATTTAGGGTGCGATCGCCATCGCCAATCACCATAAAAGCAGCCCAGTTGCGAGGATTGGTGGATTGGGAACGCACTTTTAACTGGGCGGCGCGAAGGGCTTCCGCGTAGGTTTTTCCCCCTAGCAGCTCTTGATAAAACGCTTCCATTAAAATGCGCGTTTGTTCATCGGGCACCTGCCACAAACTGGCGATTACGGTAGGGACCCCCGCTTTTAAAAAGGCGCGGGCCAGCCCCAAAACCCCTTCGCCGGTCACTTCGCCGCTAACCGTATTACAGGCACTAAGGACCGCTAGCTGAGCTTTTAAATTACTGTTAAAAATTTCTGTTAGGGTTAATTTTCCGTCTTCACCGCTGTTAGAAACGTCCACTAAAGCTAACCAGTTTCCTTCAATGTCGCGATCGCTATTGGCCACAATGCCATGGGTGGCAAAATGCAAAATACTAGCGTTTTGGAGCTGTTGTTTAACGGTCGTTTCAGTGGCTTGGTTGCCGATTAAAGCGGTAGTATTTAACGCTTGGGCAATGCCCTGGGCTTCAATTTCCGCGCCGGGTAAGGGAGATAGTTGCTCCGGCATCGGGTTGGGGTTGCCCACAATTAGGGGGCTGCCAGTGGAGACGGTGGATTTTTGTTGAACGGCGTTTAGGATGTCTAGGGACGGGGTGACGGTGATGGCGTAACGGTCCAGCAGAAAGCGATCGCTATTATCAATCAACGCCGTAAAAGGCACGGTGCCCAGCTCCCGGTGGGGCACAATAATTAGACGATTGCTCGACTCGCCATCGGGTAGCAAATCTTCAATGGGTTCAATCAGTAACTGATAAGCTCGCTTAAGATCCTTCGGCTCCCCTCGCCAGGTGCTCCCTTCGCCTCCCCGTAAACTGCTGAGGCTAATGCGGAACTGGTTCTGGGAGAAAAATCCACTAATGTCCACAGGCGCACTGGCAGAGCGCTGGATTTGGGTGGCGATCGCCTCGAAGGACAGCCCAGCGGCAGCCGGATCCCCCTGGCGCAAGGTGACCATTCCCGAAGGGGACACCACCCAAATATTGAGCTGCTCGTAGTTAATGGAATAGGCGATTAAGGTGGCGTTTTTGTCCCGCGCCAGGGCTTGAATTTGCTTCAGGTTTAGGGACGATCGCGGTTGTTGGGCAGTGGATGGATTGAGAAATTGGGCGAGGGATCGGGCACGGGAGCGATCGGCAACTTCCAGCGCCCCGCCTGCTTTACCTTGAGCTAATAGGGTGCCCTGTAGGAAAGAATAAATATGGGCTTGGGTTTCAAAAAAGGCAATCCGGGATTGGTCCGCCTCCGGTAAATCTCGCTCTACGGCCTCCAGCACCGCCACGCTTTCTCGAAACTTAGCCTCTGCGCGAGGGAACTGGTTCATTGCCGCATAAACTTGTCCCAGGTTACCCAAGGTGGTGCCCATATTGAGGCGATCGCCCATTTGCTCCATCAACTCAAACGCCTGCTGCAAATACTCCAGCGCCGTGCCATAGTCGCCGTTTTCCCCATAAAGCAATCCCAAATTATTAAGGGTGGTGCCAATGCCTGCGCGATCGCCAATTTTCCGACTAATAACCAGGGATCGTTGGTAATACTCTAGAGCCTGCTCCCCCTTTTCCTGGGAGCTATAAACCAACGCAATGTTATTGAGGATCGTATTTTCCGCAAAGGGATCCCCCATTTGCTGGCTGAGCACCAGCGCCGCCTGAAAATGCTCCAGCGCCAACTCAAGTTTTCCCTGGTTCGTATACACCACCCCAAGATTGCTTAGGGTTGCCCCCTCATCGGCCGGTGTTTCCAACTGGCGGCGGATCATCAACGCCTGCTGCAAATACTCCAGCGCCTTATCATGCTGCCCCTGATCGTCATAGGACAGACCAATATTGTTTAGTAAGGTGCCCTCAGTGCCGCGATCGCCCACCTGACGGCTAATGTCCAACGCCCGCTGCAAATACTCCAACGCCTTGGCGTACTGTCCCAGCTCATCGTAAATAAACCCCAAATTTCCCAGGTTAACCCCCTCACTCGCCACGTTTCCCCATTGACGACTTAAGACGAGCGATCGCTGCACGTACTCCAACGCCTGCTCAAAGTCTCCCCGGCGCTGGTAAACGTTAGCGATATTACCCAGGGCCGCATCTTGCCCAGGGATAAAATTGATCACCTCGCTAATTGCCAGGGCCTCTTCCAACAGCGCCAACGCCCGGTCGTACTGCCCCTTATCGCTAAAAGCCAGCCCCATAATATTGATCGCATAGGCTTCCCCCTGGGAATCGCCCAGTTGCTGATAAAGGATCCGAGCCTGCTGAAGGGTGGTAATTGCCGCGTCCCAGCCATTGCGGCGATAGCTAGCTTCTCCCTCACTTTGTAGTCGGTAAGCTTCCCGCCGCTGGGAATCCGCCGCTGTGGACGATCGCCAGCCCAAACGATAGCGCCCCACCTCCCCACTGCTGGCAGTATTGACCACCACCTGGTAGATCCCATCCGCCGGAAGTTCCAACACAATCAGCGCATTACGCCACACGCCACTGTCATCGTCCTGGGCGATCGTCTGCTCGTTATGCCTCAGCAACAAATAGGCATCAAAATCTTCACTGTCCAGCTCAATGGTGACCCTAGTCCCCTGTTTTCCCTGAAATTCGTAAACAGCAGCGTAGCTTCCGTCTTCAATTTGGGTGTCGTCGCTGCTCAGTTTGTCCTCAATAACCTGGGGCTCCAGGGCAAATCCCCCAGCGGGCAACCCGAACAATAGCCCCAACGCGATCGCTCCACCCCAAAATTGCATTGCCCTACCTCGTAACGCCCTAGGTCGTAGGCGAATTTCTCCGCTCCTGTATCCATAGTAAACGGTGGCAATACGACGATCGCCCCCCCCAAACCAATTCGCTTGAAGGGGCGATCGCCTCACCCAGTGCAAATCTCGCGCCTTTTTAGGATGCGCCCATCAGTACAAACGCCGCCCAGTTTCGAGGGTGAGGGTATTGGGCTCGCGTGGTGCGAATTGCAGCCCGCAAAGCTTCCGCCTTTCCCTGTCCCGCCGCCAGCTCCTTATAAAATGTCTCCATCAACAGCGCCGTAGAATTATCTGGCACCTTCCACAATGACGCCACTACGCTAGAGCTGCCCGCCTTCAAAAATGCCCGCGCCAGACCAATAATCCCCTCGCCCGTCACTCGCCCCTGTCCCGTATCGCAGGCACTGAGCACCACCATTTCCGCCTTAATGGTGGAATTAAAAACCTCACCCATAGACAACATCCCATCCTCGCGATTCCCCAAGGGAGCCAACGCCAGCCAGCTACTCAGATCATTGCCGCCGTTATCATTAAAAGTGCCGTGGGTGGCAAAATGCAGCCACCGCGCCTCGGAATATTGTTCCTTCACAGTGGCTTCCGTTGCCGCCGCTCCCAACAAGGGAGACACCTGACGCAGTTGCGCGATCGCGATCGCCTCCTGTTCCGCCCCCGGCAACGGCGACAATCCCTGGGGCATCGGTGCCGGATTTCCCACCACCAGTTCATTGCTTTCGCTGCCAATACGGGTCGCCCCTCGGGTATTTAACGCCGTTAAGGTTTTGAGAGAAGGCACCATGGACACCGCAAATCGTTCCACCACCGGCACCCCGTTTTCGTCGGTCAAAGCACCAAAGGGAATCAGCCCTAGCTCCCGGTCCGGCACAATAATCACCTTGGCTCCAGGCGTCGTGGGTAGGGACGATTCAATAGGCTTCACCAACAGTCGGTAGCCGTCCCGTAAACCGGAGCCAAAGGATTCCGATGGCACCAAATTGGAGGGAATCGACCTGGACTCGTCGCTAGAGTTGTTCCGCACTCGGTTGGCCCACAGGGCGATCGCCTCCCCAATAGGATTACTGGCATCAAAGCGCGCCTGGGCCGTCGCCGTCGCCGTGGATAGACCCAACTGGCTGGGGTCAATTCTGTGAAGGGTAATTTCGCCTGCGGGAGAGACTACCCACGCCAAAAGCTGAGTGTCCCCCAAATTGGAATACATCACCAGGGTGGCTTTTTGGTCCCTGGCCAGGCGGCGCATTTGGCGCACCGTTAAAGGCTTTCGATTTTGACCCTTGTCCTCGTCGCTGGCCACTAAATATTCCACCAAGGACTGGGACCGGGCGCGATCGGCAATTTCCAAGGCTTCCTCCGGGCGATCGCGAGCAATTAGCACCTTTTGCAACAGGCGATAGGTGTGATATTGCTCCTCCAGCAGTACGGTTTTATTCGTGTCGCCATTACTTAACGTGGCCGACAGGCGATCGCGAATATCACCGCTGTGGCGCAAAAATGCCTCCGCCTTTTCCAGCCGCCCCAGCTCCTCCATCACCTGTCCCAGCCGGGTCAGAATTCGCGACTTTTGAACCGAATCCCCCACCGGGCGGTTCGCCTGAAGGGCACGCAAATAAAAATCAATTGCCCCTTCATAGTCCCCCTTTTTCGCCTGCACCAACCCCAAATCAGCCAGGCTGGTGGCCTCCCCCTGGCGATCGCCCGCCTGCCGCACCAGGGTCAATCCCCGTTCATAGGTGGCCGTCGCCGTCGCCAAATCTCCCGATGCCGCCTGCACCGCCCCCACATTGCCCAAAGCGCCCGCTGCTGCGCTCGATCCCCCGCTGCGATTCCCTGAACTTTGCAACGCCAGAACCTGATCGTAAGCCTCTAGCGCCGGTTCCAGCTGTCCCTGACGAAAATAGCTACTGCCCAGGTCGTTCAACGCCGCAATTTCCGCCGGTTTATCTCCCAACTGCCGACTCAACGCCAGCGATCGCCCCGCCAGATCCTCCGCCTTATCGAACTGCGCCAGCTTTTGATAAGCCCGCCCCAAGCCTCGCTGGGACTACATCATCTCCTGAAAATTTCCCTTCAGCCCCGCCAGCACCAAGGCCTCTTCCTGGAACTGAATCGCCGGAACGTACTGCCCCCGCACCTGGTACATATTCCCCAAAATCCGCAAGGTGGTCGCCAACCGAGGATGATTTTCAAATTCCTGGCGCAACGCTAACGCCTGCTGCTGTAGTCGCAACGCCTCTCGATAATTTCCTAGGGCATAGTAAGCCAACGCCGAATTTTCCGCATTTTGCGACCCGTCATAGCGATCGCCCAACAGTAAATGCAACGCCAGCGCCGACTCCTGGTGAGTAATCGCCTGACGATATTTGCCCTGGGCTTCGTAAATCAGCCCCAAATTGCTCAGGGTATCTGCCTCTCCGGCGCGATCACCCAAACTGCGAAATAACTGCAACGCCGATTTCCATTCACGGGTAGCCCCCGGTAATAGCCTCTGTCGATACAGGGACACCCCCCAAACAAAAAAAAACAGCGCCTACCGTTCCTGCTCCGACACCCGCGCCGCCCACGGACTGTTTCTCAGCTCCTCTTCACTGGGGTTGCCCTGGGTTTCAATCAGCCGCGATCGCCCTGGATCTGGCAGGGGCCCCGCCACCCCAGCCGGGGTAGCAATAGCACTGGTCAACACAAGCAGAAGCCCCAACAGCCCCCTATTCCAAAACTGGTTAACCATATGCGGCGCGCCTTGCTCTGCTAAAGCATTAATTTACAAGCGATAATTCATACCGCAATTTATACCGCCTCTGTCCACGATAGTCCGGGCGTATTGTTACTTAATGGGGAAGCCCGTAGCTGCACAGATTGCACCTTCACCGCCGCAAAGGTAGCGCGATCGTTTAAACTCGCCCGACGCATTTCCACAAATTTTTGCACCAAAGGCTGATGGCACTCGTACACCGACGTAAATCCCACCTTCCCCATCAGGTTAAACAGGGATGGACGAGTTAACCAAAAACTCTTGGAATTATCTAGCGACGCCCAAAGAATTTTATCCCGTTCCGTTTTCGGCGTATCCGCGTCAAATTCGTGATAATCACGCCCCCAAATTTCCAGCCCGTTGTAATCATGTTTCGCCTCCGCCGTAAAACTCACATGGGTATCCACGATCGCCAGTCGAGCGCACACGGATGCCACCTGCTCCATAAACTTAAAAACATCCGGCGCATCCAGGTGGTAGTAAATCCCTAAACACAACACCACATCAAAGGT
>CALCTI010000594.1 GCA_937894105.1 uncultured cyanobacterium | reverse complement strand
AAGGCGCCTATAAGTTGACCAGATCGGTCGTGGAAGCGTTTATTTCCTCTTCAGTAAAATAAGATTCGCTAATGTCGTATGTCATGGGGTGGGCGTGTTATTAAATTTTTTCATTTTTTTATAAGGGTGTGCTAAAAAAGTTTTTTTACAGGGTGCTTCTAACATTGTGATCCCAGATGGGGATCAATGGGTAGGAGATTTGATCGCGATCGCCCGTTAGTCCAGAAAAAAAGCGGGAAAAGTGGCACCACAAATGTCCGCATTTCCCCTTGGAATTCGTGCCATTGAAGCCATGGAAATAGCTCCTCGGGATCAAAAATTCACCTGAGCCGTCAAGCGCATTAAAGTTGGGTGCGCCCACCATAAACCTAAAACGAATGCGGTCACCCCCACATAGGCCGGGCGTAAAAATTCACGTGCTTTTAAGGTTTGCTGCCCGCGAATAACAGCCAAAAATGGGATCACCGAAGTGCGTTCTTTAACCACCTGAAATGCTTTGCCGTGCTTCCTCTCCCAGCGGCGATCGCCGTGCCACACCGCGAAACAATGGTGCAGCACCAGCCCAATAGAAGTGACCAACGTAAAACTGGTGCCCAACCATAGGGTGTGAGCCACACACCAAATCACCTGTCCCACCATTTGGGGATGTCTGGAAATCCTCATAATGCCCGTTTCATACAGGTGAATTTCCGGCTTTTGCACCGCAGCGACTTCTAAGAGATTAAAGGTGGCTGGGTAAAGAAAAATAAAGGAGATAAACGACAATACCCACACCGTTGGCTGCACCCAGGGCACTCCCTGAACCTGCCACAACTGCACACCCTCGTAGCGATGGTTAAAGAAATACAGCAGCAAGATCCCAGCGAAAGGAATGCTAACCAAGGCAAACAGCACCCGGTAGGCGCGGGCTCCAATTTTCGATTCTCCCCACCGGCGCAGCGCAGCCAAGCCGCTATGGGCGATCGCAAATCCCACCAGCAAACCGACCATCATCCAATGGCTAGCAGAAAACCATGGCGGCGTTAAAGTCGCAGCCACCCTAGACAAAGGCTCAGCAAACTCAGGCAACACATTCGATAAATCAAAGGACATGGGTGGCAACGGAAAAGGCAAAAGACTCAGTAAAAACGGGATTGAGCAAAGACCCTCAAAACTGAACGTTAGCAACACGCAGATTCAAAATCGAGAAGTATTTTATAAATTTTCTTTATGGTTTGTCACTTTATGCCCGACAATAGACTAATGAAAACTAAGGACCACAGCAGGTAGCCTGAGTTGCGCAATGTCTAATGTGACAGAGCCAAAGCCTTTGGGATCACTATATTTTTAGTTTCCCAACGACTTTCCCACTTGTTCTATTCCTGGTGTTTTCCCCTGCCCAGTTTTTGGTCACACGCCCATGTCTATGTCGGATCTTCCGTTCACTCTGGATCAATTGCGCATCCTAAAAGCAATTTCCGAAGAGGGAAGTTTTAAGCGTGCTGCCGACAGTTTATACGTGTCCCAGCCAGCGGTTAGCCTCCAGGTACAAAACCTAGAACGACAGCTCGACGTGCCCCTATTTGATCGAGGGGGGCGACGGGCGCAGCTGACGGAAGCGGGGCATATGCTACTGAACTACGGGGAAAAGATTCTGACCCTGTGTCAGGAAACCTGCCGAGCCATTAAAGATTTGCAAAACCTTCAGGGAGGCACCCTGATTGTAGGAGCCAGCCAAACCACGGGGACGTATCTATTGCCGCGCATGATCGGCAAATTCCGAGAAGTGTATCCCGAGGTGGGGGTGCAGCTCCATGTGCATTCCACCCGGCGCACCTCTTGGAATGTGGCCAATGGGCAAATTGATTTGGCGATTATTGGCGGTAAGGTGCCGTCGGAGCTCCAGGATTCCCTAAAAGTGGTGCCCTATGCCCAAGATGAGCTGGCGTTGGTATTGCCGCCATCCCATTCCCTGGCAAGGCACGACATCATTGAGCGGGACGATCTGTACAGCTTGAATTTTATTTCCCTCGATTCCCAGTCCACCATTCGCAAAGTTATTGACGCGGTTTTAAGCCAGTCCAACATTGATATTCGGCGGTTGCGCATCGAGATGGAGCTGAATTCCGTTGAGGCGATTAAAAATGCGGTGCAGGCTGGATTAGGAGCTGCGTTTGTTTCGATCGCCGCCATCGAAAAGGAACTAGAGATGGGCACCCTGAAACGGATGCAGGTGGAGTCGGTAACGGTACAGCGCACCCTAAAGGTGATTACCAACCCCAATCGCTATAGGTCTAAAGCAGCAGAGGCCTTTACCCAAGATGTGCTGCCCCATTTTGCATCACCGACAGTGTATCCGGCGACGGTGCCCGAGGGCGCGCGCGTTTAGAACCTGCTATCAATTAAGTTTCAAGCTCAATATTTGCGGGGTGACGGCCCCCTCAATACAGGGACAACAGTTTTGAAGTAGAGGCTAAAAGCCTCGCCAGTTAAGGGTTAAGGTGATTTCAAT
>CALCTI010000593.1 GCA_937894105.1 uncultured cyanobacterium | reverse complement strand
AAATCTTGACCGCTGTCTATTGATCGCGGTCTACAGGCCAGCGCCAGAATTGCGCAACTCCATAATCGAAGTGTTGTAAGGGTTCGGCATATCCTGGGTGCGAATGGTGGGATCTGAGGTGGTTTGCTGACGCATTAAATCCACATACAAATCCTGCATCGTCCGGGAATCGCTGACAATTTCATTTTCGGGAAACCCAAAGCCAAAAATCCATCCCAAGGTGCGCCCCAGGGTTCGATTCGATGCGTAATCTTTATCCCGATTGAAGAATGCTTCATCTACCGCTTCCAGAACGGTGGGGGGAGTGGTTACCTCTACCCGTTCGGAAACAGGGCCCCGATCGCTGCGATCGCGATTGCTACGGTTGGGCTCGGTCACTCGCTGAGCGTTGGCGGGAGCGATCGCCCCAAGGACCAACCCAACCGCCAAGCTTCCTCCAACCAAAGCTTTAGTAACAAACCCTTTCCGTGCCATAGTTCTATCCTCGTCACCACAAAGTATCGGTGTCACAACGATGTTGACATATTCTCTCGCCACTAGCCAGTCTTTAACGGCAGAACATGGAAAAAAATGGTTGCGTTCTTATCTTTTTTACTCTTAATCTTTGCTCTTATTTTTTGCCCTTATTTTTTCACCCTTAATTTTTTTCCCTATTTTTTAGCATCGGGCGGGATACGTTCCAAAGCAATCAGTGTTTCCATAATTAGTTTGGCGGGCGGTGCGGCGACCTTGCCGCCGGATCCTCCCTGGGGTTCGTCCACAATGACCGCCACCACATAGCGAGGGTTCGACGCGGGCAAAATTCCCACAAAGCTGGCGATAATGGCCCCCTTTCGATACACGCCGCCGCTGCCAATTTTTTGGGACGTGCCGGTTTTGCCCGCAATACGATAGCCAGGAATTTGGGCGGCTTTAGCGGTTCCCGCTTGCACCACCGATTCCATCATTTCCACGACTTGGGTGGTGGTGATTTTTGAAAACAGGCGAGTGGGGCGTGATCGGTAGGGTTGCCAGTAGGATTGGTCGTCGTCGGTCATCAGCCCTTCCACCACGTGGGGGGTTACCAGCTCACCGCCGTTAGCCAAGGTGCCCATCATTTGCACCAGTTGCAACGGGGTGACGGAAAACCCTTGACCGAAGGCGTTCGTGGCGCGATCCACGGGCGATCGCAAAAAGGTCGAGCGACTCCGCACCTGACTGGCCGTTTCAAAGGGCAAATCCACGCCGCTTTTCTCCCCCAACCCCAGCCGCCGCAACCAATCGTAAAATTCCTCCGGCTTAAACCGCTGACTAACACGCACCATCCCCACGTTGCTGGAGTATTGAATAATGTCTTTGACAGACACGGTGCCCCGCCCAGGGATGCGAGGGTAGCCGTAGTTTTTGATCAGGCGATCGTAAATTTGAATCGCCCCAGGGTCGTTAAAGGTTTCCGTCGGGTCGATTTTTTTTGATTCCAAAGCCGCCGCCACCACCAACGGCTTAAAGGTGGAACCCGGTTCGTAGAGGTCGGCGACAGCCCAGTTGCGGAAATTGCCTACGTCGGATTCGAAGTACCGGTTGGGATCGTAGGTGGGGACGTTGGCCAGCGCCAGTAGGGCACCGGTGCGGGCGTCCATGACGATCGCCGTTGCCTTTTTCGCCTTAAACTGCCCCATGGTTTTATCCAAGGCCAATCGCGCCGCCCGCTGTAGCCGTGAATCCAACGTCAGCTTGAGCTTTAGGTCGTCTAAATAGGTCAACTGCTGAAGCGGGTCGTCGTCCCCCTGCCCCGGCGAAGCCAAAATTAATCCCGACGATGATCGCTCAAATTTCAGCGGGTCCGCATTGCGCTGCAATAGCTTCTGCCAACGTAGCTCCAGCCCCGCCTGCCCCTTGCTATCCAAATCCGTATAGCCCAAAACGTCCGCCATCAGCTCCTGCTGGGGATACACCCGGCTCGCCTGTTGCACCAGCTCTAGCCCGTCGGTGTTGAGCGATCGCACCCGTGACGCCGTATCTTCACTCAGGCGGTTCCGCAGACGCAGCCCAGTTTTCCCCTTAGCGAAAATTTTCATCAGCTCGTCCGTGGACATATCCACCACCGGAGCCAGCTTTTCCGCCACATCCCCCGGTCGGTCTTTAAACAAACTGGGGTGGGCGTACAGGGTATAGGCGCGCCGGTCCAGGGCCAGCACCGTGCCGCGATGGTCCACGATGGACCGGCGAGGCACAAAGGGCGTGATGGTTAGTTCCTGGTAGCCTTTCGCTTTGGCTTGCAGGCTAGCGGATTCTAAAACTTGCAGGGTAAACAGTCGCCAGCTCAGCAGTCCGGTGCCGCCCAGTAAAACCATCCCCACCATCAGCACCCGCATCCGCGATGGGCTAATACTGCGCGGGTCGGGCCATTGCCAGCGCAAAGCCCGTAGGGCTTCGGCACCTAGGGCTTTTAGTCGTTCAACCGGGTTTGTGGCGGTGGGGACCGGCGACGTAGGGTGATCGCGACGGGGAAAAGGGGTAACGTTGCGGGGGGGGGCGGGACGGGGCTGGTGATCGCGGTAGGGATTGGTATCGAACGGTTGCAGGGGCAGACGGGTGACGGTGCTGCCATCTTCCGGCAGGGCATTGCCCAGGGCTTCTAGCTTTTCTAGGGTCTGGCGCGATCGCCGGGGACCGCCGTCGGAAACGGACGCGTCAAAATCCGAAGAATTAAAATCCGAAGAATTAAAATTCGAAGAATTAAAATTCGAAGAATCAAAATCCGGAGTCGATTCAAAGGGATTAGGTTGTGACTCGGAGCGATCCATAGGGGGCAAGGGGATGGGCTTTAGGGTCGTTAGCCGATTGTTTGCTTTGATTTTCTGCGGTTTTGATTCTCTGCTTTAATTTTACTGGCAGAATCACTGACAGGGCACCGAAACCGCAAGGGAGTCGGTCATTACAAGATAAACGCGAAAGAACAAAAATTAGCCCAAGGGGTTGGATATGAAAATTTTGGTAATGGGCGGCACGCGGTTTATTGGGGTTTATCTAACAAAAATGTTGGTGGAGGCGGGCTATGACATCACCCTGTGTAACCGGGGCAATAAGCCAGCGCCCGTCGCTGGAATTAACCAAATTCACTGCGATCGCACCGACGGCGACGCCCTAAAGGCAGTCCTAAACGGCAAAGTGTTCGACATCATTTTCGACAATAACGGTCGCAAAGTGGGGGACACTCAACCGTTGGTAGAAGCACTGCGGGGCAAGTTCGAACAACTAATTTACATGAGTTCCGCCGGGGTCTATCTAAAGGGCGACCAGTTTCCCCACCTGGAAGGAGACGCCGTAGATCCCAACAGCCGCCACAAGGGAAAACACGACACCGAATCCTACCTGTCCCAGCACGACGTCCCCTTCACCTCCATCCGCCCCACTTACATTTACGGACCCCAAAACTACAATCCGCTAGAGGGGTGGTTTTTTGATCGCATTGTCCGCGATCGCCCCATCCCCATCCCCGGCGACGGCACCGCCATTACCCAATTCGGTCACGTGAAAGATCTAGCCAGCGCCATGGTGAAAACCATTCGGAATCCGAAGACAATTGAAGAGATTTACAACGTGTCGGGCGATCGCTACGTCACCTTTGATGGCTTAGCCCGCGCCTGTGCTGAAGCTGCTGGCAAAGACCCCAGCAAACTGGATATCCGCCACTACGATCCCAAAGCTTTTGACTTCGGCAAACGCAAAGCCTTCCCCCTACGCGTCCAACACTTCTTCGCCTCCAACCAAAAAGCCAAAACTGATCTGGATTGGCAACCCGAATTCGAGCTAGTGGATGGCCTCAAAGATTCCTTCACCAATGACTACCTAAAGAACGGCAACGATAAAGCCGACGTCGACTTCTCCCTAGACGACCAAATTCTGGGCTAGGTCGCTTTTGGTGGCGCAGGGAATATAACAGTAGTGGCTTTCCCTTGTGGCGAATCAGCAGAGTCAACAATCTAGGCTCTGGTTTCGCGCAAGGGAGCAATTAGGAGTGGCGGCAGATTTGATCTACACCATGGGAGCCGTTCCTAAAGCCTGGCGTCGTCTACCTCTTGCGAATTCAATGGCTGAGACAACACTGAATAACGATTGGCACAATAATTACAGGTACAGGTATCCTCATCGCCACCCAAAAGGGGTACAAGTTGGTTTTAACGATTTTCCTTCCCTGACGCCCCAGCTACTAGCCACGACAACGCGAGAGCGAGAAACAAGCATTCTCAGGGCTTGGCGGGGGGCAAGTGCTCGGCGTCTTTTTAGGCTGAACTCACCCTGGGAAATTGCTATCCAAATTTCTGAGCAAAGGAGAGAAAAAAAATATGGTGACGAGGATCTAAGCGGCACTGTTGTCATTCCAGTACGCTTTTATAAAGCGCTAATTCCTGAGGATGGCAGTACGATCTCCCAAACAAGTCTGCAATGTCAAGACAACTCAGATAATCGAGATGACCCTGATCTTCTCCTGCTGGATGGAGCATCTGTGCCCTTACCCTGGCTATTCAGCTTCCTCAGTTTGGGGTTGCTCCGCCCCCTCGGCGTGATGTTGACCGCCTCGATCATTCATGATTTTGCCTTCGAGTATGGCGGGCTGCTTTATAAGGTGCAGGATGAGTCGCAAGACGAAGAGCAGGTGGTGTTCAGATCGGTCAATCGAGATTGTGCGGATCAAGTCTTTCACGATCTGATTGTCACCGTGAATGCGATGCCCATTACGGCTTTTCTGGCTTGGATCGCAGTGCGGCTGGGTTGGTATTTTGTGAGGTATGACGGCAAGAGAAAGGGAGGCAACGCTTTTCCCTGGACCGCAACCATTGTGTTGGCGATCGCCCTTTCTTTTATTGGCGGAATGGTTGTTACCCTCGGGTTTAAATTAACCGTCGCATCAGCAGCGATACTTTACTCCGTTCTGTTTGTATCCCTTAAGTTGACCGCCCCTCCTTCTGATGAGGCGTTAACCAAGTCCTGAAAATAGCCCTTGCTAGGCGATCGCAACGTTCCATTATAAATTTGCAGGTTAAACAAAAAAGCGCACTGGCTAACACAATAGCCGGTGCGCTTTTGATCTTGATGTCAATCTTAGTGGAGTGATTTTTCCTAACGCCCGGAGCCGCGATAGGGCAGAGTCTGTGCTGAATTTTGCGATCCTGCCAGAAAGTTGCCCACTACGGGACCGAGAACGGCAGGATGAAATAGGGAAACGGGATGATTAGCCATATGTTGAACGTGCCAAACACGTTTGTGAATGTTCGGAAATTGGTCAGTGAGGGTCAGCACTTCTTTGAGGTAGCGTTGCAAAGCACGCATCCACCAGTGGGGCTGTTCCCCTTGGGTTTTGGGCCAACGCAGGTCTTCACCGGTGGCCATAAGCCACGGCAGTTGCAGCACTGAGCCCAAGGTTTTGCGAAAGCGATCGCCCGCTCGAGTGAGGTTGGGACGATCTCCTTGGCAAGTTTTGTCGAGCCACTGCCCCAGGCGCTGGGCCGAAAGGGCGGCAACGGTCATGCCTTGCCCATAGAGGGGGTTAAAGGCACACACCCCGTCACCCAGGGCCACAAGCCCGCTGGGAAAACGATCCATTTTTTCGTAATGTCGCCAGCGGTTGGCGGTGCCCCGGTACACTTTCACCGGAGATACGGGCACCGCATGGCGAATCGCTTGATAAATGGCGCGGTTGCGAAGGCTGCGAGCAAATTTAAGGAAGTCTTGGTTCTGGGCATTGGGATAGTCACCGCCGGTTCCCGATAGGGTGACCACCCAACGATTCCCCTCCACCGGATATAGAACGCCAGCGCGGCTTTGGTAGGGGGGCTTGGCCCAAATCAGTAGGGATTTCCAATTCCAGCGATCGCCATCGGAGCTCTGATGGTGGTGATATTCGGAGGGAATTTCAAACCACTGGCTGGCATATCCTAAGCGGGCGTCGATTGTCGTCTCCTGGGGTGCCTTATATCCCCATTCCTCCAGCCACTGGGGCAGGAGCGATCGCCGCCCAGTGGCATCCACCACTAGCTCGCCAGAAATGGAGTAGGGATGGGTGTCACGCTTCACGGTGACGCCGGTGACCTGGTCACGATTCCTCGAGTCCCGCTTTAGTAACAGCCCCGAGACGGATACTCCGGTCACAAATTCAATGTTGTTCCAGGTGCGCAGGCGCTTGCGAATCAGATTTTCCAGAAGCGATCGGCTACAGGTGCGGGTAGTCAGACCCGATTCAAAGCGCGGGTTCCAGCCACCAAACCCCATCATTTGACAGTCCGCAGTCCAGTCCACTTCAGGGGAACCTGCCGCTGCTAATTCCTCAGTTAACCCAGGGAAGAGACCTTCCAGAACCTCTAGCCCCTTTGCTAGCAGCACGTGCACGTGGTCCGTTTGGGGCACCCCAGGGCGAGGGGCATCGGGATATAGGTGATCGCGTTCAATCACCACCACTTGGCTAAAGCGATCGGCCAGTTCCCGCGCCGTCAATAGTCCGGCAATGCTGGCTCCCAAAACCACAGCCTGGCCGGGAATTTGGGACGGGGGGCTGGGAACTGGGCGATCGCGCCCACTGGGGCTAGAAGTCAGGTTCTCGGGAACCGACTGGAATGGGAGTGAATAGGAAAAAACCATACGAGAAGACCCTTAAGACCGGTGAAAGACTTACCTCCTCCTTTCAACGGTCCTATGGATTTTCCGGAGCCTCAAACACTTCCTCAATCGTCCACTGAGTCGAGCTTTTCCCCTGAATAAAGAGGGCTTGAGAGGCGCTCCTCGCCCTCAGCACCCATATCAAATCCGCCTATTCAGCGATGATTCGGTCAATCTCTCCCTCAGGTTATGGTCACTTCATTAATTAACGAGACAGCAGCCAGCGATCGCCAAAGACTTTGGCAAAACTCAGCCACCCCTCGTACCCCTCGTTGTTCGTCGCGAAACATTGGCGCAGCCAATAGCAGCGTCCTGAGCTTGTCCGCAGGTTACAGATCCGCTTGATTAGCAATGGCCCTTCACTTTGATGGGCTCGACCAGCAGTGTAGGGCGGCGTCTACAATAAGCCGCGATAACGAATAAATAGCAAAATGGCAGCCCAGGATCCGAGGGCCACTTTTACCGCCACCAAACCATTCAAAATGGGAATCGAGCCGCCGCTAATCAGTCCGCCAAATTCTCCCAAAGGCAGCTCCCAGCCGCTGAGGGTCAATACCGCCAGCACAATAAATACCAACACCGACAATTTTTCTAACTTCGACACCTGCCAGCGTTTGTAAATGCCTTCTATTTTTTCCGCTGGAGAGGTGATTGCCACCAGTCCAATCGCCGTGCCGCCAGCTACCCCCGCCGCAAAGCCACCCCCTGGACTGAGGTGTCCCCGCAACATTAGCTCCACACAGATTAAAGCAGCGATCGTTGCCCCTAATCGCGCCAGCACAATGGACGGCTGGTCGGTAAATTGGCGAATGGTGGGAGAGGGTTTTTCGTCTGCCAGTAGATATCGAACCCCCATAATGGACAGGGTAAAGACCACCACTTCAAAGATGGTATCGTACAGGCGATTGCGGAAAATAATCCCCGAAACGGCGTTGGGGATGCCGGTTTCGCCCACAATGGCTCCCATCACCTCGGGACTGGATAACTCCGATACCGGGTTGGGCAGCAACATCATTTTGATGTAAAGGGCGATTCCTGCAATAACGTAGATCCACTTCATCGGCTTGTTGGCAATAGGATTTTGGCGCTGTCGGGGGAGCCCGCTGGACATTGACCGGCTGGAGGATTTACCGGCTGGAGGTGTCAGACATTAGGGGATTTTCGGGGAGAGACACGGTGGTGGTGTCTAAGGTGGCGATCGCTGGATTTAGTTCCGTTTGCATTAGCTCGTAAAGGCGATCAACCCGCACGGTAACAGAATAGGGATGGGCTGCAGAATCGCCATTTAATAAGGCAACGCCGTGCACTTCTTTTGTTTCCATGGCATAGTCCAGGGCTTGGCGGTCCGGCATGGGGTGCAATTCTAGGCGCAGGGAATGGCGATCGCAAAATACCCGCAAATCCGCCAGCAAGGGTTTCAGCTCAGGGGGATCCTCAAAAGAATGAATCAGGTTAAACATGTCCTCTAACGGCTGACTCACAGGATGGACTAAATCTTCCGTTTCGCCATTTTGCTGACCGTTTTGGGAGCCATTTTCTATGGAAATTTCCGGCAAATCCACCGGCGCAATAATGCCGAGCTTCAGCACCAAAGACGATCGCACCGCCACCGCATACAGGGTAATCGCCAGCATGGTTCCCACCAGGGCTTCCGTAAGGGCCACATCGGCGGCCCCCAACAGGGCGTACACTAAAGCGGCGATCGCCCCCAAAATTCCCCGTACTACCAGGGCATGGTAAGGATTTTTTTGCAGCACCGTCATCACCGCAGCAATGGGCAACAACGCAGTAATCGCCGCTAAATCCCAATCGGTCATTACGTTAGTCATTAGGCTCCTCCGTTGAACAGTACGCCAACACGTAGCCCAAAATCGTATTCCAGATGGCCAGGGAAATCAACGCCATCACCAGCAGCGGCCACTCACTGGGAATTCTCAGTAGCAGCCCCACCACAATGGCCACCGAGCCCAAAGTGTCCGCCATCGACAGGGTATGAAGCTTATACAGCACTGATCGCGGTCCCACCAGCGGCCACGTGCCCCACAGCCAAAGCACCAGCCCCGCTCCAATACAGCCGTTGCTAACAATATTTACAAGCTGGTCCATCATAATTCGTTCACCCGCTTCAACACCTGGGCCAGCAACATCAACGACGCATTGCCCACACTTAAGATCAAGACTCCTACCAGCCCAATCATCCAGTCGTCCCGTAAAACGGAAATCACCAGAATCATAATGGACGTCTTGGTGGACACACTGGCAAAGGCCAGCATTTTCTGCCAAATATCCTTATCTTGAAACGTCTCATAGATTGGAATTAGCAGAATTAGGAGCATCGGTCCTAAAATCCAGTTCATTGGGGTTGCCTCCGACGAATCCAGTGCACCTCGTACCAACCCCGATTGTCATAGCGTGTCACGATGGTTTTTGGCGTAAAGGTGATCGCGAAAATATCCAGAAACACTAAACCGGGCGCGCGGCGGGGAGGCACCTCTTTGAGAGTCAGGTCTTCGTATCGGTGGGGGCGCACCATAATTTCCACCGCCTCCATATAAGCCTGGGGAACGGCCACCACACTTTGCCAAATGGCTTCCGCCCAGTCCCGCAAACTGGAGGCGTGATTAAAGGTGAAACTGCGGGGAATGATCAGGCATACCACCATGCCAATAACGATATTGACCGGGCTAAGGTCTGCCGTTAGCAGAAACCACACCGTCAGTCGCAAACCCAGGTTGAGGAAAAACATCATGGGGCTAACCCCTCCTGAGGCATTAGGTACAGCATAAGGAATGAGAGGGCGATCGCGCTGAGGCTCATCATGCCAATCAGATGCTCCAGCCGTTCTGCCCCTCGGGGTAGTTTAATGGATACCCGCTTAATCACTAGCCAGTACGCGAGCCAGCCCGCGCTGATCGTGCCTAACGCTTTCACAATATTGTCCAGGGCATAGGCTTTGGGGTAAAAGGCATTGCTGACAAATAATCCCCCGAGCAAAATCACCATGGGTAGCAGCAGGGTTTTGAATTTTTCTGGGGCTTTAATGTGGGCGGATTTAGGTAAGAAGATAAATTTGGCGAAGGAGATGGCGGTGCCCACGGCGGCGATATTCATGGCGATCACTTGCCAGGGCAGCAGTTCCTTGGTGGTGAGGGTTTTTGCCCCAAAGCCTGCCAGCAGGGGTAAGCCGGAGATGGAGAAGGCGGCGATCGCCCCTAAACACCACAGGGATAGGGCGATCGGCGTTTTATTTAATTCTTTGAAATTCTTACTGGGCAACGACCCCGCCACCAAAAATAGGGATGCTTTCACTAGACCATGGGTAAGGGCATAGAACCCCGCCACCGCCGGAGCCGCTAGCACGAACCCCAACTGGGATACCGTATGGAACGCCAGCATCCGCTTACAGTCCTTTTCAAACACCGCATAGCCCACCCCAAGCAGGGCCGTGCCCACTCCTGCCAAACGCACAACGGGGTCCACCGCTGGCACCAGCAACGCACAGCGCACTAGGGCCAATACGGCAGTTTTTACCACCACCCCCGACAGCATGGCCGATACGGGACTTTCCGATTGGGAGTGGGTTTGGGGCAGCCATAGCCCGGACACAAAGATGCCCCCTTTCGACAACAGTCCCAAAAAGATTAGCGCTGTGGCTTCCGGCGGCGAGTTGCCCAGCCCAAAATTCAGGAACGAGTGGTTCGCTTTGCACACCAGCGCCGTGCCCACCAGGTAAAACAGCATGGCTGTGTTGCTGATAAATAAATATCGCAATCCTATCCAAATGGACCGGGGCGATCGCGAATAGGCCACCAGCAAAAACGACGCAATGCTGAGCACCTCCAGGGCCACGTACAGGCTAATAAAATCGGCGCATAGGAACGCCGCATTCACGCTGCCATGGAGCAAAATAAGCTGGATGTAGAAAAATGAGGTTTTATCGCTGTGCCAGCAGTACAGCAGCACCCCTAAGGTCACCAGGGCGCTGGTCAGTATAAAAAAGCCGCCGAGGGTATCCACGATTAAGGTGACCCCAAAGCTGTCTAAAAGCTGGAACGTATGGGACGATTCCTGCAAAAAGACCAGGGTGCTAAAGCCCAAGGATGCCAGGGTGACCGCCAGGGCAAAATATCGATCCAGTTGCGGCAGCAGATAAACGGTAAACCCAATGAAAAATGGAAAGGCCACCCAGGCGATCGCCAACGTTGGCGTTATCTCGATCATGGGCAGGCGCTCCGTTTCATAAGGTGCTGATTAATAAAAGCCGTTTCAATAAAGTTGCTGGAAAAAGGGGCTATGTTGGCACGGTTCGTTTTCAACGTTGGATTATCCCACGCCAAGGTCATCGGCCCCACCACAGTGGGCAACAACGGACTAAGGCTCTTGGCTAGGGGATAGACCTGGGAGGGGCGCGACACCAGTGCCTTATCAACCCCGTCCCTATGGCGGATACGACCGGCGTTCATCCGGTTTACAAGGGGCCTGATCATAATTCGTTCACCCGCTTCAACACCTGGGCCAGAAGCATCAGCGACGCATTGCCCACGCTCAAAATCAGCACCCCCACCAAGCCAATCATCCAGTCGTCGCGCAGGACTGAAATCACCAGAACCATAATGGACGTTTTGGTGGACACACTGGCAAAGGCCAGCATCTTCTGCCAAATATCCTCATCTTGGAACGCCTCATAAATGGGAATGAGCAGGATCAGGAGCATCGGTCCTAGGATCCAGTTCATTGGGGCTTCCTCCGACGGATCCAGTGCACCTCGTACCAACCCCGCTTGTGATACCGGGTGACGATGGTTTTCGGTGTAAAGGTAATTACAAAAATATCGAGAAATACCAACCCAGGCGTGCGGCGAGGGGGCACTTTTTTTCGAGTCAGATCCTCGTACCGGTGGGGGCGCACCATAATTTCCACCGCCTCCATATAAGACTGGGGAATGGCCACAAGACTTTGCCAAATGGCTTCTGCCCAGTCCCGTAGGG
>CALCTI010000592.1 GCA_937894105.1 uncultured cyanobacterium | reverse complement strand
ATATTGACGATTGCCTAGTTTGGTTAGGGGATCGTGGGTGGCTTGGTGGTGTAGCTCCTGGTGCGATCGCTGAAGCTGTTCGTTATGACGCCGCAGCTCCGTCGCCCGTCGAGTAAGGCGCTGTTCCAGTCGCTTTTGGGCCGTAATGTCCTGAAGGGTGCCCACCAAGAAATGATTCCCCGCCCGATCAGTGTGGAGCGATCGCTATAAAATCACCGTCAACTCTCGTCCGTTGCTATTTAAAAAGCGAGATACTTGGGGTTGGGGCTTACCTTGAAAGCTGAGATGTTGATCCAGCGATTGAAACATGGCGGCGGACGAAGGGGGTAGCACCGCATCCGGGCGCTGATTAATTAGCTTGCCCAGGGGCGACCCCACCAGTTCTTCAAAAGCAGGGTTCAGAACAACCCAGCGGTGGTCACTGTCTTGCACAAAGACGGGCTCCGGAACCGCCGCAATAATACTGTTTAAAAAGTCTTTTGAACGCTCCAGTTCGTACTGCTGCTGGGCATTGAGCACCGTCACAATCACCAACGTGGTAAAGCCCCCCAGCAAAGGCGGCACCACCGGGATCCACCACCCCCACAGCAAACTGGTATAGCCCAACACCCCAAGCTGCGCCGCCCCCACCAAACCCCATACGGCAGTGCGCAGGGGAGATTTCCCAAAAGCCGCGAGGGAGGCTCCGGCGAGGCACCACAGCAGAATCCACATAATTTCCGCCCCTTCGGACCAGGATTGGATTAGGGGGCGATCGCCCCGCCCCAGATCTAGCAACTGAGCCACAAGCTGAGCCTGAACTTCCACCCCAAATACCGGCGGTTTAGAATCCAGGGTCGCACTGGAATAAGGCGTATGGAACACGTCCTTTACGCTGTCGGCCACAACCCCCACCAACACCACTCGATTGGTCAGCAGGGCCGGGTCAAAATTACCGTCAATAATATCCTGCGCCAATACCATTGGCACCGCGCCCCGGCCGCCGCGAAAATCGGCAAAAATTTGATAGCCTGCCGTATCTTCCCCCTGATAGGCACCGCTATTTTGTTCCAGGGGAGAGAGGAGCGTGGATCCCAAACGCACCAGGTCAGAATTGTTTTTATCCAAAGTAACGGTAATGTTATCAGCTTCTAAATAGTGCTCCGCTAGCTTCAGGGACAAACTTTGGTACCCTTTCCCGTCAGCCCACAGGTACAAAAGTAAGCGCCGCATCCGCCCATCCCCATCAAGCACCATATTGTTGAACCCCACTTGATCCTTACGGTTAAGGAGATCCGGCGCCTTAATACGCGGCGTGTCTTTATCCTCTATGCGCTGAATGCCGTACAGGTTGGGGAGGGTTTTATAAAGTTGCCTTAATTCCTCCTTGCCGGCCCCCACGGATACGTCTCGATAAATATCAAGGCCGATCGCCGCTGGATTGGCACTGGCAACCCCCTTTAACACTTGCGCCAGCTGCCCATCGCTGGCGGGCCAATTTCCCGGTCGGGCTAAGAAGGCTTCATCAAAGCCCACTACCACCACCGCTGCAGAAGCGGGCACTGGGCGCAGCCGTGTCATCAGGTCATGGGCGTCTAGTTCTGGGCGCTGAAGTAGTCCCAGCCCCCGCAAGGTGAGGGTAGACGCAGCAACCCCAATTCCGATGAAAATTAGCCGCCGTAGGGGACGACTCCAAAGAATTTGGCGGCGCTTAAGGACGGGCGATCGCCGATGACAAAAAAGCGGTTCAGCAGTTCTGCGCCCATAGACGTCCGGCAAACTGCAGTTGCCTTTTAAAGGCTCTGGTCGGCGCTGCAAATCTTCCGACGAAGGTGAATCGTGACTGTTGTGTCGATTAATTTTCCGAAAACCAGCCATGGGTCTAAAGGGGAAAATAAGGAGGGAAGTAGTACAGATTCTGACGCGATCGCCGAACCATTGCTGCAAAATCTCTGACGACTAAACCTCTTACTACGAAGTCTCTTACGCCTAGTTTTTTTGTTGCTAAGTCTCTCTTCGCGGCTAAGGTGGCAAATCCGACAAGCCCAACGAACAAGAGGATTTAAACCGTCGTTTTAATATGCACTAGAATTAATTATATTGCGAAAAATAACAAGAAAAACAATTGTCCTTAAACTTACCTGACGTTAATTTAATCACCCTGTGGTCCCAAGAACTCACTGGATCTTAGGGTTGTTATATAGCTTCTCGATCCAAATAAAAGATACGCCAAAGAGTCCCTAGGAATTCGGATCAGCGCAGCCGCCCTACCCTTGCAGTGGTGTTCTGAATGTATGGGTTTCGCCCCCTATCAGCTTTGCCGGTGTCCTCTGAAAATCGAGCAGGACGATGTGGGTATTGTTACGCCATCGCCCTGCGCACTGACCTGCTCCCTATTAAAACTTGAATGCAATTTTTAAAGGGTGGGAGAAAATACAG
>CALCTI010000591.1 GCA_937894105.1 uncultured cyanobacterium | reverse complement strand
CACCACCCAGCGATGGGACTCCAAACTGCCCAGCGCCGTAATTTTCAATAGCAGCACCATCCCCAAGGCGATCGCCCCGAAGGCTCCCACCGCACTGTCCGCCATCACCGCCAGCCGTCGCTCAGGGCTCACCGCCAACCCGTCAGCCGTATCCATCGCCCCGTCCAAATGGAGCCCCCCGGCAATCCATATCCACGCCACAATCACCACCGCTGATCGCACCCATACCGTCATCGCGAGCGCCAATCCCCAATCCAAAGCCCCTAGCCCCATGCCAATGCCCATCCCAACCACGGGGGCTAAGCGAGCAATACTTCGAAACTCCACAGACCAATGGATGGGCAGGGGAATCACCGTATAAAACAGCACTGCCGCCCCTAAGCGCCTGGCGGTTCTCCCCATCATTTGCCCGGCGCTCCGCCCAATGCCCCACCCAGCACTCTGTCCAATGCTGCGTCTCCAAAAGCGCCAACGATTTCGATTACCCACCTCACCCTCAAATTAACTTTCTTTGATGCGTTGACGTTGAGAACTCCCAGATATCTCCTATTCACATCTCAGCTTCAACACTCCCAAAAACAGTGGTTTTGAAGCTGCTATTTTGCAACCCCGCTTCGGCTTGTAACAACGATCAAGGGCAAGATTAATGGCAAAGCGCTTCCACAACCAGGCGCATCTTTTGACTTTCTCGCAAAAGAGTTACTGAAACTCAATTATTGGGATTGCCATCGGGGCATCCAGAAAGGCCCCGAAAATTAGTCCCCAACCTTCCCGTAGAACCTTAGCGCTTCACCCGCCGAGTAAAAAGCGCTGATCCCCAACCCATTAACAGGCAAATTTCTATATCGCCCAACAAGTTTTCATATCGCCCAATATTAGGTAGAGAGGCCAAAACCTCATTTAAAAGCAGAGTTTTAATGCCTATTGGTCGTAGCCCAGATATATCGGCTTTTCGAACGACTTCAAGTAGGAGAATCTGCCGTCAAAGCCCCTTAACAAGGGCCCCTCAAATATACCTGGGAGCAGTGGCGATTCAATTTTGCCTGAGCTATGGTTGAAGCAGTTTAAGGCAAGGAAATCGGGAAGCCATTGACCGAGTGATCAATCAAAAACATTGGTCTATTTTCCTGTAACTAGTTACGCATAGTTTACAATTTCTTAATAATCTCTCCTCTGCTCATCTACCCGCACTATGAACTACCGTCAGCCTACTAAACTACCAGCGCCTTGCATCGTTGACCAAGGTGTCGTTATTAACCAGCAGGATATGCAGAAGCTGTTGGCAGGTCTGGGGCGCGTTAACTACGCGTACAGTCAGGATGGAGTGGTAGCCAGTGAGGGCGAAGGGGTGGTTGTGGAGGTTTTTGCCGATGATGTGAAGGCGACATTGGTGGCAAATGCGGCCCTGTATATCAATGTGTGCAGCTTCGATTATTTGAAGATTGACCGCAATGAGGATGATCGCAGCAGCTTTTCCTTAATTCACGAAAATCGGGTTTTGCGCTTAAGCCCCAAAACTAGCTGGCTGCAAGATAGTCAAAGTGATGACATTGACGAAGCAGTTTTGGAAGCGGTATTTGACCGGGTGCTCCTAGCTAATTTCGATGCCAGTGCCGATGACGAAAGCTATGGCGATCGCTAGCTTCGAGCAAGTTTCGCGAAGTAAGACTGTGCAAGCAAGGCGCAGGGAATGTGTGAAAAAATCATTCCCTGCGCCTAAAGTTTTTAAGCGTCCTATTTGCCCGGTAGAGCCCTAGAGGCGATCGCCGTAAAGGGGACTCTCCTTAATCTGTTTTACCAGCGCCTTAATATCCTGGGTGCAAGATTTATGGACCACCAGGGTAACGTTGCCATCACGCACCACCACCACGTCCTCTAGCCCCACCGTTGCCACCAACTCTTGTTCATCCTCAGTGTGAATAATGCAGCCCCGGGTGGAAATTCCAATGTGTCCCCCCTGAACCACGTTAGTGGCACCCCCCTTCAAAAGCTGCTCCTCTGCATTCCAATCTCCCAGGTCATCCCTACCAAATTTAGCCGGCATGACGCAGTGACGGTCCGTTTTTTCCATTAGGGCATAGTCCACGCTCAGCTTCGGCAGCTCGCCGTAGGCGGCCACCCCTTTCTTTTCCAAAGGGGTCAAAATTTCTGGCGCATGGCGACGCAGTTCTTCCACCACCATCCCCGCCGGAAACACAAACATTCCGCTGTTCCAGGTAAATTTCCCGGTGCCCAAAAACTTCTCCGCGGTGTCTCGATCCGGCTTTTCCGTAAAGCGACTCACGGTGTAAGCTGTCGCTCCGTTAAACTCACCGATCGCCTCCCCCTGTTCAATGTAGCCGTAGCCGGTAGCGGGCTGATTGGGGGTAATACCCAAGGTGACAATAGCCTGTTTGGAACGGGCTACGGCCACCGCCGACTGGAGAGTGGCAGCAAAAGCCTGGCGATCGCCAATCCAATGGTCAGCGGGAAAAAATCCTAAAATTGCATCGCTGCCATAGCGTTTTGCGGCCATTAGCGCCGCCCACGCTACCGCCGGAGCCGTATCGCGCCCTTGGGGTTCCACCAGTAGGTTATCCTCCGGCAACCCAGGCATTTGCGATCGCACCCCATCAGCTAAATGGCTCGCCGTTACCACCCACACCTTTTGTGCACCACACAGTTCGCCCAGGCGATCACCCGTAGCCTGCAACAAACTGCGATCGCTACCGTCAAGACACAGGAACTGCTTCGGTCTCTTAACGCGGCTCAGGGGCCAAAACCGTTCCCCCTTTCCCCCCGCCAAAATAATTGGCACCAGCCCCTCCACCTGCGATCCAGTTGCAGCCATTCCCAACCCCTCCAAACCTGCTATGTGAACTCTTAAATTTAAGACGCTGATAAATCAAAGCGCTGATAAATCAAGACGCTTAAAACACGAACCGAAGCCTTTCTGTTCCTAATGGAACTCTCCCCTACGCTAGGATACCTAGCCCTTCACAGGGAATCAGGAAACCCCAAAATGATAGCCCCCTTCCATCAACCTCCATACCCATAAATTGTGGCGCAGCGCGAACAGAGAGCGTAACAATGGGGTAAGGGTGCCACGATAATGACAATGCAAAAAATAGTTATTTCAATGCCCAGGCTGCTGATACCAAATCCGGAATGTTAATCCCAACTTCGTAAAGATAGCCCAATGGGTGCTAAGCCTTTCGGAATAAGGGTTTAGCTAAAACCATCATCTTGGGGTAGTTAAAGCGGATTTGGTATGAATTCAGTCCGGACTTTAGCCCATGCAACCCTAAAAAAACAGACTTAAAAATCTCCGGATTATTAACTATCACGCATCTTGCGCAGCCACAAAATATAATTGCAAAGTAAGGCAATTGCAGCAGCGTTGCCCCAAACCGTCGATTGTGGCATTGGCCACTAGGGTACGTCATCAATTAATTCCAGAAGCCTCACGCAGGGGGGAGTACCGCGCCCGATCTGAAAACTGAATTAGGAGATATGGGCCTTATGGTGCAAAACGTTGAGATTTAATTAACGATGGCCCCTAAATCGTTTCAGTTTGAAGCAAAAGTCGTCTTCCTCGTTTGCGTTGACTACCATAGCGGTAGAAGCGCGACTGGGGATGGCAAAAAGGGCGCTAGGATTGCATCTTGAAGACAGCTTTAGACGTTGAAACTACTCTCAAATTTGCTCAGACTGTTTCTTGGGTTGGGTGCTACACAGAATCCGCCTTGGCTGTCCACAATCAGTACCGATTGTTTGCTCAGGCAATTTCTAGAAGACGTGGCGATCATCTCCGCCGGGTTTGTCGTGCCTCAAAAGTGGCAGATTAGAACGCCATAAGATTGTGATTAAATCGTCCTTAAAATCCCCTAGTCAGAACTTCATTACCCTTTTGGCGAGGCAGCCCGGTTTTCACTGCCCTTTCGCTGAAAATTATTCTTAGTTGACTTCGCTGCTGGCCACTTCCAGCATCAATCCCCTTACTCCCCTCCTTTCACCAGCCCTAGCCCGGTCCTCCGACCCTATGACGGATCCCAACATTGGTCGCCTACTGTCTGATCGCTATCAGCTAATGGAGCTGGTGGGGCGAGGGGCGATGGGACGAGTTTATCGGGCTCGCCATGTGCTGTTAGACGCGCCGGTGGCGGTTAAGTTTTTAACCCAGGCGCTCATTAATGAACAGATGCGCGATCGCTTTATGCTCGAGGCGCGGGCCTGCTTTTCCCTGGGACAAAAAAGCCGCAATATTGTACAGGTGCTGGATTACGACATTAGCGACGACGAAATTCCTTTTTACGTGATGGAATTTCTTGAGGGGCGCGACCTTAGCGTGCTTCTTAAGCAGGAAATTATCCCCCTGCCGCGATTTTTAACGATGGCCCACCAAATATGTTCTGGTCTCCAGGCGGCCCACCAGGGACTTACCATCGACGGTAAGGTGTGCCCCATTATTCACCGAGATATCAAACCCAGCAACCTGCTGGTGGTGCAAGACCCCGAACGGGGGGAAACGGTAAAAATCCTCGACTTCGGCATTGCTAAACTGTTGCAGGACGACCAGGGTCAAACCAGCCACTTTATGGGCACCCTCGCCTATTCTTCTCCGGAGCAAATGGAGGGGAAGGAGCTCACCAGTCAGGCGGATATTTACAGCCTGGGGATTGTGTAGTACGAAATGCTGACAGGGAAAATGCCCCTTCAGGCGGACACTCACTCCTTTGGAAGCTGGTACAAGACCCACAAGGAACAGCCGCCGCGCCCTATGAACAAGGCTCGCCCTGGGCTGAAAATTCCTCGGGCTTTGGATCAGTTGGTGATGCAGTGTCTTTCAAAGAATCCTGGGCGCCGTCCTAGGGATATTGATGAAATTCTGCAGCTGCTTGAGCCTATGGAGCATCGCTATAAGCCAGGGCGGGCGATTAGTCGGCGCATTGAAGATACCCTATCTCGTGCCAATGTTCCTGAGCCTGGCACCGAGCAGGATCAGGGGGCGTCAGGGAAAACGGTGGATCCTGACACCATGTGTCGCCTGCAAACGTGGCCAGCGGATAAACCTGTGGCCGAGATTGTCTTTCCCCATTTAATTCCCTCTAGCCGATCGCCCATTGTCTCCAAATGGGTGATGTTGCCGGAGGCGGTGATTGAGACGGTTAAACGGCGATCGCAAGAGCAAAATGCTCCCAAGCGAAACACGTACCATCGTTTCCGCGGTGCCATGACGCCTCATCCCATGGTGCTGTGGCTGTCGGTGCTGGAGGTCAAAATGGGCGAAGGAAAGGATCCCGATCCCAAATGGCTGCCGTGTTATTTGGATTTGAAGCGATCATTTCTGCTGAAGCTGCTAGAAGTGCTGTGTAAAACCGGGGAATATCGAATTTTATTTTTCGCCATTGAAGATCCACAGCTATGTCGGCATGTAGCAAAGGTTACCTTAAGTTCCGCCCACCGCCGTATGCTCTATCAATGGATGGAGAAAAGTAAGGGCATGCCAGCAACCCAGTCAAACCTAAGTAAAATCAAGCTCAAGCAAGAGCTAGAACAACTAAAGCCTAAGATTACGCAGGCGTTAGGATCCTAGGCTTTTAGGATCCCAGGCTTTGGGGGATTTTTTGCGATTTTTGGACGCACCGCTGAAAGGGGCCTTGGAAGAACCAAGCTTGGTACAACAGAGGGCCGACACTCAGGGCGGTCATCAACTAAATACCAAACTCAATAGCTGCGAAGAGTTCAGCCCCTGAACATCCGCCAATTTTATCCGCCAATCTTAATAGGCGAGGGTTTCTAGGGTTTCCCGCAGGTACCGCCGCACTAGGTGATCAACGGAAGCGTTGATATCAACGTTAGTGTCGTCATTATTGTGCTCTTGCTTCCATTGTTGAAAACCAGAGCTAGCGGCGATCGCCTCTTTTAAGTTTTGCCAAATCGCGGCGTCATCAGCCGTGGCGGCGGGGATTGAAGATGAAAGGTGTGCCATGGAGCCTCCTAAAAATCAAGCTAAAGCAATCGTAATATCATGCCAAAGTCAGCAGGTTTTTACTAACTTTGTCTATATACCCTTGGGCGCATTTTTACGCCCACTTAACCGTGCATTCCTAATCTTTAAAAGAATAGTATCAACGCAAAAAAGTGTACGTGTAGAACGCTACGGACTTGCTCGTTACCACATATTGACAGACCCCAATTGGCAGAGTAGATTCCAAAGCAGCATCTATATAGAGTTATCTGTCTTGGAGGTAACGAATGCTTTTAGTGAAAGCACCTGAAGTGCCCGTAGTCGCTGGGGAGAATGCCGTAGCAGTGTCCCAGTTACCGCCCGTTTGGCAAGATATTGCTAGCGGTAAAGGGAATATTGCACTTGCCGATACTCAAAGTTTTGTGGAGATGGCGCAGTTGTTCCAGTATAAGCTTGAACACGGCGACTTGGATTTATTTAACGAGCGTCGAGAGCTGGCCCATCTTAAGCCTGCGTTGTGTGAACTTTTTGGACAGCTTGCCCTTGAAACTCTCGAGTTCTACGGGGTGGATTTTCAAGTAAACAGCTATCCAAATTTTGCTGAGATTTTAGAACAGTTTGAGTCGGCCGGGGGCGATCGCCAGGATCAGATTAATGTGATTCGCATCGGCATGGAATTGTTTGCGGAATTTGGCTACGAGCTGCCCGCCAGCTTCTACCATGTGAATCTTTCGCCGATTTACCAGGACGACTTATTTGAAGAGCGGGCATTGCGCTACGATCCACGCGATCAGGATGTGAAGCGCCCCTGGGATGCGGTGCTTCATGCCGGGAAAGTTTTTGCGATTCAAATGAAGCTCCAAAGTATTGCCTCTAAATACGGCTTTACCTATCAGCATGGGTGTGATTGCAACAAGCACTTAGCTTCGATTGATCCCAGCCGGGGGGCGTTTGATTACGAAATCCACCCCCAAAAACGTCGCCGCTGGATTCGTAGCTTTATTTGGACGACGTGGTATGAGTATGCATTTTTTGGCATCATTCCTAACACGAAGTACTTGACTTAGGGCGCGCCGTAGATCAAGCCCCAAACTGTTTACGTAATCGGGGGTAATGCGCTCTTTAGAACCAAAAATATTGAGAGCGCCCCTCGTATTTATTGAGTATGAAATTTAGGCAAAAAAACTAATTGGCTAAGTTGACTCGCTAAATTAATTGACTAGATTTGATTAACTAGATTTGATTGGCCAAACTTGATTGACTAAACCTGATTGACTGTTGTCCCGCTACTCGAAGCGACAATGGGACAACAGTCACCTGCAAAGCCGAATAATCTTTCTAATAGTTCTCCCCAGGGTCGGTTGCTTTAAGATAGTTTAACAAGCGCGGAGGGAACCTAAAACTCCTGATGCTTGTGCAATGTGGAATGGGGCAAGGCGGTTAAATGAGCGACACCAATAGCAATGGCAATAGGGATTCTGGGCGATCGCCTGAGGACAAGGATGCGGTAGAGGCGGGAGTAAACCAGGACGTTTCGGAAAGCTCCGACTCGGCGGCGGAGACGGTGGAAAGCAACGCTGGCAAGGGCACACCATCGCCTTTTAATTGCATTAGCGGTTCGGCGATCGCCGGTTCCATGGCGGTGGGGCTATATTTTCTAGCCACTTCCATTGCTGGAAATTTTGCTGCCAAGCCCCTGGCCAGCACCAACCCTTTAGCCCAAAATATTTCGGCTTTGGTACGCACCACGGTGGTGGGGGTGTGCGCTTTGGGAACTGGAATTGTTGGGAGCGTGGCATTGGGGCTGTTGGCGCTGGGAATTCAGACACTGGTGCGGGGCGATCGCCAAACCACCTCCTAATAGCTGTTAGTTATGCCCCCAAAAACATAACCCTAAAATTTCGCCCTTAAAATTACCCGTTAGTGATGCCCACGTCGAAACCCTCCTCCCCAAAATCCCCTAAGAAAAAGAAGTCCACACCGGAAAGTGCATTAGAGGCCTCAGTTAAAACAGGTATTTGGATTTTGGGGGATCAGCTTTGGGCACCGCAGGCAGCTCTGGCGTCCCAAGCAGATCACCGGGACAAAACGCCGGTTATTGCCGTTGAATCCACCAATTGGATTCGCCAGCGTCCCTATCACCGCCAAAAGCTAGTGCTGGTGTGGTCGGCGATGCGTAGTTTTATGGGTGAGCTAAAAGAGGCAGGCTGGTTGGCGACATTGGTGGAGGCGGAGAGTTTTTCAGAGGCACTCATTCCTTGGATTAAGGAGCAGAAGATTGAACGTTTGCTGGTGATGGCTCCGGCGGATCGTCCGTTTTTAAACCTAATTCAATCTCTAGATCTTCCCTGCGAGCTGGACATTCTTCCTAATAACCAATTCCTATGGACAGAAGAGGAATTATTGGACTGGTTCGATGGTCGCAAACGGCTACTGATGGAGGATTTTTATCGATTTAGTCGAAAAAAATGGCAGGTTCTAATGGATCCTGAAAATCCAAAAGATCCTTTAGGAGATCAATGGAATTTTGATAAGGATAATCGCAAGCCGCCGAAAAAAACCCTCGATCCGCCCGCACCGAAAACCTTTGAACCCGATGTAAACGTACGGGCAGTGATTGACAAGGTAAAAGGTTTAGATTGCCCTTTATTCGGTGATATTGAACCTTTTAATTGGGGAACAACTCGGGAACAGGCATTGGACGTGCTTGACTCTTTTCTGGAAACCCGTTTAGCAAAGTTTGGTCCCTACCAAGATGCCATGGTTGCCGGCGAAGATACCATGTGGCACGCTTTGATTTCTCCCTATATCAATATCGGTTTACTTCATCCATTGGACGTTATTCAAAAAATTGAAGCGGCTTATCAAGAGAACTCTGATATTCCTTTAAATAGCGTTGAAGGGGTGATTCGACAGATTTTAGGATGGCGAGAATATATTCGTGGAATTTATTGTCATGCCTTAGACAACGTTGATGAAAATTATCCTGAAAGCAATTGGTTTGACCATCAACAGCCCCTACCGGAGTGGTTTTGGACGGGGGAAACGAAGATGAATTGTCTGAGCACCGTAATTAATCAAATTAAGCGCACGGGCTATGCTCACCATATTCAGCGATTAATGATTTTGGGGAATTTTTCATTAATTGCTGGATTTAATCCCCAGGCGATTGAAGACTGGTTTCACAGCATTTTTATTGATTCCTACGATTGGGTTATGCAGCCTAATGTGTTGGGAATGGGGATTTTTGCGGATGGGGGATTGATGGCATCCAAACCCTATGCGGCGTCGGCTAATTACGTTAATAAAATGAGCGACTACTGCAAGGGTTGCGATTATAAACAAAAGGAAAAAGTGGGTGAAAAAGCATGCCCTTTCAATTTCTTTTATTGGGATTTCTTATCGCGCCATAAAGAAAAATTGCGATCGCAAGGACGAATGGGGCTGGTGTTAAAGCATGTGGAGAAAATGGACGCTGGCGATTTAAAGGAAATACAAAGTCTTGCTAAAAATTGGCATGGGGAAGTGGCTAACGCCAATTAGAATTACCCAAACCTTAATTTTTATGCCGGTAAGTCTATTAAATCTATGCCAAAGTTAGCCCCCTGGCAGGTAAGCAACACTACCTTTGATTGGACACGCACGTACTTGATGGGAGTGCTGAATGTTACTCCCGATAGCTTTAGCGACGGGGGACAGTTTAATACCCTGGAGCGAGCGATCGCCCAGGCCCATCGTATGGTTGCCGATGGGGTAGATATTTTGGACATTGGCGGCCAGTCCACGCGCCCCGACGCGGAAACGGTGACTTTGGAGGAGGAGCTGGACCGGGTAGTGCCGGTCATTGAGGCGTTGCGGGCGGGGCGCGGGGAGTTTGGTCCGCTGGCGGTGCCGATTTCGGTGGATACGACGCGGGCGGTGGTGGCGGATCGGGCGATCGCGGCGGGGGGAAATATGGTGAACGATGTGTCCGGGGGCACCTATGAAACAGATATGTTGTCCACGGTGGCCCGGTTGGGGGTGCCGGTATTTTTGATGCACCTGCGGGGGACGCCGAAGACGATGCAAAAAATGACCGACTACGACGATTTAATGGGTGAGCTGTGGCGGGTGTTGAGTTCGCGGAAGTTGGCGGCGACCACGGCGGGAATTGACCCGGGGTTAATTGGGCTGGATCCGGGCATTGGGTTCGCCAAAACTGTGGAGCAGAATTTGGAGATTTTGCAGCGATCGCACGAGTTCCAAACCTTGGACTGTCCGATTTTGATTGGTCCGTCGCGCAAAAGTTTTATCGGCAAAATCTTAAATCAGTCGGATCCCATGGATCGAGTTTGGGGGACCGGAGCGGCCTGTGCTGCGGCGATCGCAGGGGGAACCCAGGTATTACGCGTTCACGATGTGGCGGAGATGAGGCAAGTAACCCGCCTTAGTGATGCCATTTGGCGAGGCGGCGAGAAAGGTAGCTAAGAAAGGCGGCGAGAAAGGCATCTCAAAAAGGCATCTCAAAAAGCCCGTGAAACAGATGGCAAACACCGCGCGGATTCGTAAGCAGATTTATCAGCCAATTCGTCACCTAATGGCAACGGGTCAGGCCACTGGAATGCGAGGGGACAAAACCTGTCGCTCGCTCATCATCCAAAAGCCTTCAAACCGCTCGCTGTCGGGATCCTTTTGGATGGCGATAAAATGCAATCCCTGGGCTGCCGTTTTTAACACTTCCAAACTTTGTCCCTCTTCCTTAGTTTTGGCGTCGGGCAGGTTGGCGAAGACCCAGCGATCGCCCACCCCCGTTTCCAAAATTATCTGGTCAGGAAATTCTGACTCCTTTGACGACAAACTAGACGGCTTTTCTTGCACCTCAATACGCACAAACCCCATTTCTAAGCCCGACATCCAAGCGGCGATCGCCTTTGCTCGCGGGGAAAATACCAGCACCCCCGGCACCAGGGTATCGTCCTTCAGGTCAAACAACTCCAGGGGCATGGCCTCGCCAAAATCAATCTCCCACTCCCCCATGTCCCGCAGGGCTTCCACCGGCAAGGACACCACCGCCCACTTTTGTCCCAACAACGCATCGGGCAACGGGCGAGCGGCGGGGGGCGGTAAATACAACGCCGCCGCCTGGGCACTGGCTTGGTAACCGGGATCCTGGGGGTATACCTTTTCTAGGCGCTCCTCAATCCACTGTTCCATCATCAATGTGCGCTGGCTCAGACAGGCGTTGACGCCCACCGTTTGACAGCCCGCTTCGATGGCATTTCTTAGGGACTGGCGGAAAAAGCGTACTTTATCCGGTTTGACACCGCTTTCCGCGATCGCCGCCTTCATGGCATTGCTCACCGTAATGGAGTTGACCTCAGTGTTGGAGCAAAAAACCGAATAGCGATATGGATCACCCAAATCCGCATTTAAATCCGTAGGGCTGTCGCAAATCAGCACTTCCCAGCGCTTTTTACCGTTCTCATCTAAAACGGGACGCGAATAAAAATCCAACTCCCAAACCACTGCCATAGGTGTCTCCAGTGTGCGTCGCCCGCGTTTTTCCTTGGGCGTGTCATCAATTAATCTCCAGAAGCCTTATGCAGTAGGGAGTACGCGCCCTTTAAAAACAAACAGGGCTAGGGGCTGAAACCCTTACAGCTCTTGACTGAGGGATTCAATTGATGACAGCCCCTAGTTTTCCAATTCCTTTGATCGTATATCAAATTGCTAAGGACACGAATTTTGGCAAGGCTCTTGGGGATTGGGAAGCGTTATCAGTGCCATCAGGGGGAACAAAGTTCGTTATGGCGGTGAACTGTGGCAAGATTTGGGCAAAGAGTGCTTAGACAGAGTTAGACGTAACGGGCGGGGGAATGGGACTCCTATGGTGATCGCACAGGTGATTGGGCTAGGTCGGTCAGGGGTGGCAGCGGCAAAATTGCTGGCACACCAGGGATTTTCGGTGACGGTCAACGACGGCGGCGCGGGGGAAAAACTGGACGCCCTTGCCCAGCCCCTGCGAGGGTCGGGCATCAGGGTCCACCTGGGCAATAATTTTGATCCCGATAGGGCTGCCGAAAATCCCGACCTGATGGTGGTTAGTCCCGGCGTGCCCTGGGATTTGCCCATGGTGGCGCGATCGCGGGAGCTGGGCATTGAAACCATTGGCGAAATTGAGCTGGCGTGGCGATCGCTCAAGCATATTCCCTGGATTGGCATCACCGGCACCAACGGTAAAACTACCACCACGGCATTAACGGCGGCTATGTTCGAAGCGGGCGATCGCGACGCCCCAGCCTGCGGAAATATTGGCAATGCGGCGGCGGTATTGGCTCTGGAGGTGTTGGCAACCGGGCGCAAGCTGGACGGGGTGGTGGCCGAAATGAGCAGCTTCCAGATTGAATCCCTTAAGGAGTTGCGATCGCAAGTGGGAGTGTGGACCACGTTTACGCCGGACCATTTGAACCGCCACCACACGTTAGACAATTATTTTGAAATAAAAGCCAGCCTGTTAGAACGGGTCGAGATCCAAATTATCAACGGCGACGACGACAATTTACGATCGCGCTTGGGAGTCACCCAGCGTTTTCCCAATGCCCTGTGGACCAGCGTAAACGGGAAAGAAGCCCTGCCAGCCAATCCTAATCGGGGGGTTTACATAGAAGACGGATGGGCGATCGCCCAGGGGGAACCCATCGTGCCGGTGCAGGCGCTAAAAATGGTGGGGGAGCATAACTATCAAAATTTATTGATGGCGATCGCGGCGGCTAGGGGGCTGGGGCTAGGGCGAGAGGCGATCGCCAAAGCGGTCGAAGGGTTTCCCGGCGTGCCCCATCGCCTGGAATGGGTGGTGAGCTGGCAGGGGGTTCCCTTTATTAACGACAGCAAGGCCACCAATTACGATGCGGCGGTGGTGGGGTTGCGATCGGTGGGGCGCCCCACCATTTTGATTGCCGGCGGTAAAGCCAAAGCTGGTGATGACAGCGTCTGGATGAAGGAAATTGGCGATCGCGCCGCCGCTGTGTTGCTGATTGGTGACGCGGCCGAGACCTTTGCCAAGCGCTTTGTAGAAACGGGCTTTGATCGCTATGAAATCGTAGAAACCATGGAAGCGGCGGTGAAGCGAGCCATGGAATTATCCCCCCACATTGGCGCAAAAAGTGTTTTGTTGTCACCCGCCTGCGCCAGCTTCGATCAGTACGCCAGCTTTGAAGAACGGGGCGATGATTTTCGGGCTCGCTGCGCCGCCTGGATGAGCTAGGACAAAACTGACCGTAGGCAAAAGGTGGACGGGATGAAATAATATTGTGCGCATTATCGTGTGCCGCGAATTCTTAGCGATTCCCCCAAGCAAGCGATATCTTTTACAGCTTCACCCTCAGATTATGACTAAAACCATCTGGATGTTTCCTGGTCAAGGTTCCCAATCCACCGGTATGGGACAGGATTTGCTAAACATTCCTACCGCTAAAGCAAAATTTGACCAAGCCAGCGAAATCCTTGGATGGTCCGTCAGCGATCGCTGCAACGGCGACATCGAAACCCTATCCCAAACCCGCTACACCCAGCCCTGCTTATATGTGGTGGAAGGGGCGATCGCTGACGAGCTCAAAGCCCAGGGGAAAACCCCCGACTACGTGGCTGGGCATAGCCTCGGTGAATACGTTGCCCTTTATGCGGCCGGCGTTTTCGACTTTGAAACGGGTTTAAAACTGGTGCAGCAGCGGGCCAACTTAATGAACCAAGCCAGTGGCGGAAAAATGGCTGCCCTCATTGGCTTTAAGCGAGACGAGCTAAACGCCGCGATCGCTGAAACCGACGGGGTCAGCCTGGCTAACGACAACAGCAGCGCCCAGGTGGTGATCACCGGCGAACCGGACGCGGTGGACAAAATCATGACCACCGTCAAAGCTAAACGAGCCATTCCCCTGGCTGTTTCCGGCGCATTCCACTCCCCCTACATGGCAGACGCCGCCGAAGAATTCAATAAAATTTTGACCGAGGCACCCTTTTCCAACGCCGCCATCCCGGTGCTATCCAACACCGATCCCGCCGCCACCAGCGACGCCGCTGCCCTTAAAAACCGGCTGATTGCTCAAATGACCGGATCCGTGCGCTGGCGGGAAACCATGGGCAACTTTGCCGGTGATGGGGTCACTGAGGCGATCGAAATTGGTCCCGGCAAAGTGCTGACCGGATTATTAAAGCGGGAGCACAAGGGAATCGTCCTGCAAAATATCACCGGACTCGAAGCCTTAAACGGCTAAACAATCCCAAAAACGCCCCGCAAAATTTTGCACGTATCCGCTATATTATTACGGGGCTAACGCCTCAAATGCTGGCATAGCTCAGTTGGTAGAGCAACTGATTTGTAATCAGTAGGTCAAGGGTTCAAGTCCCTTTGCCAGCCTTTTTAAACCCGCCAATCAACGTCCCGATTCTCCCTACTTCTGGGAAGTCGCTAACGTAAAAACGTCAAATTTAATCGGCGACTTGCCCGACTCATATCGATAGCTACTAATCTCTCCCGTTTCCGTATCAAACACAGAAAATACGCCTGTTTTTTTGTGGGCAATATAAGGCAAAGGCTCCCGAGTTTCCGGGTCTAAAATGGGTGAAATATTGGGAATAACGGGAGACAATCCATTAGGATTTCCCACAGCAATGTAGTTGCGATCGCCCTTCAATCCATCGGGAATTTTACGATGAACCTCTCCCCAAGCCGCCCCGTGGGTATTGCCACCATGGGACGACTCTAAAAAGAGCATCGTGCCCCAATTCGTCGTCTGCTCAAATCGATTCCAAAGGTGACAGTGACCGTAGTAAACCAGATGAACCCCTGCATCTTCCAGTAATGGAATCACATCTTGAATCAAATAATCTTTTTCTCGGTCGTAATGATAGCGAATTGAAGTGATTTCACCGTTATCATTGCGCTGAATCTTTTGCCTTGGATCCGTGTAGGGCGGAACAATATTATTTCCCAGAGAATGGGGCGGATGGTGGAACATTACAACACGATATTTAGCTCTTTTAAAGTCAGGATGAGCTAGCTGTTCTTTTAACCATTGATATTGAACGCTACCCTTTTTAATCGGCTCAAAAATAACCTGCCCTCCCCCCCATTCTTGAGGGCAATTAAAATCCTTTTCCCTTTCTCGGTAGCGCCCCTTCGCATCGCTTTTCATTCCCGGCCAACGCCAAGCATTGGTAATTTCAAGGGAAATCAAGCGCACGGGACCAAAGGTTGTGGCGTAGTATCGCTTGCCACCGGGGCTATCCTTTGGCAAGGTAAAAATCGATTCGTAAGTGTCAGAATTAAAGGGGCGATCGCCTGCCGCTACCAGTTTCCTATCTAGTTCAGCCAACTCTCGATCAATCCAAACTTGATCCTCAGAATCCTCCGTTTTAATTATTTTAGGACAAGGAAACTGACCGCTTAACCCATCTTTATCGCCCCTTTTTCCAATAACTTCATGATTGCCAATACAGGGGAAAATCGGTGTGTTTTGCAAGATTTCTCCCCCACCATACTGGGTATTAACTTCATCGGAAGTAATCCGATCAATGGTGGGATCAATGGCAAAAGGGGATTGATTTTTAGTGGATTTCTGAGCGATCGCCCGCCCTTGAAAACAGGGAAAAAATGATCGACCTCGGCGATCATCAAACCATTCAGAACACCGGTCAGGCACATTCACCAGGTCTCCCGCATAAAAAACCGCATCAAATTGTCCAAACAATTGAACCGCATGGTGCAACGTTTGGGGCACCATCGGCATCATTTGATGGTCTGACGTGAGTAAAATTTTGAGGTTCTTTTGCGATGGCGGCAACGGCGACAACTTAAACACGTTGCTTTTAATCGGCTGATTACGATCAGAGCCTTGCGCTGCCGGTACGCTTATCACCTGATAAGGAATAGTATCACCCGCCTTTAGCCCAACAACAACGCTCTCATGTCTCCAAACCGGTCGATCAATAACTTTTACCGCCTTTCCTGACTCTAACGGCGGTGCATTATGCCAGTGCGATCGCCCATCTTCCTGCAAAATAACCTGCGTTGAACTAGCAGTCACCTGCTGTTCTAACTCATCCCCATAATTCACCCAATGGCGATCGCCTTGCCACTCCGTAAACCAAACCACATTGACCGTGGATGCTGTTGGTAACTGTAAAAAAGGATCGGTTAATAGTGACAGCATAAAAAAAGGGATCTCCTAACTCAGGTAAATCCTCTTAAGCATAATGCTTACGACAATTGCCATGCCTATTTAAAAGCATTTCACTATCTTTGCTATTTTTTTTCTAATTTACTTTTCTGGTTTGATTTTCTACTTTGCTCTCTCAGTTTATTTTTCTATTTTGTCTTAAACTTCCACACGCCGTCCCAAGAATTAGAAACAGGGGTTTGAAACAATTCACCTAGGCGTTGAATATATACTTTTACCGGCTTATCGTCTGGATTTTTAATATTGATCTCTGAGAATTTCGACAATGCCGCAGCCCATTGTTGATCCTGATAAAGGGCGATCGCCGCCTCAAAATCTCCCCTTAAAGCTATCTTTAATTCCCGTACTTTCGAATCCAATTCCCCGTCAACAACCTCATAAATAGAGATTGGCTCACTACGCCCCTTAACCACAACTCGGTCTAACAATCGCAGTTCAAACTCATCAGGATTTAACAAATTAAAAAAAAATAGCTGGGACACTAAAAGAGCCACCACGTAATACTTTGACAGCCCTTCAATACGTGCCGTCAAATTCACCGTATCGGACAAAGCATCCCCTTGCATTCGTCCAGCTTCGCCAACAATGCCCACCATCATATGTCCAAAATGTAGACCCAAACCAATGGAAATTGGACTTTCTTGATCTTTAATTAGGTCGACATTGTATACTTTGACCTTATAAAGCTCCGAGATCGCTGCCCGCACCGCATCATCGGCC
>CALCTI010000590.1 GCA_937894105.1 uncultured cyanobacterium | reverse complement strand
GGACACGTATTATTTGGGGTGAATCTGTCTTCGAGGGCGCTGGCTGACAATGTTGGTGAAGAACAGATGGTAGGGCGATCGCAGGTCACCCGAGTGTATTTTGGTAACCCTAGTGACGGGCAAATTGCCGCCTACGTGGGCACCGGCGAACCGTTGCAATGTGCCGGATGTTTTGCCCTGGAAGGAAAGGGGGGCATATTTGTTGAAAGATTAGAGGGATGCCACACTAACGTTATTGGTTTAAGCCTGCCCCTGCTGCGCCATTTATTGGCAGACTTGGGGTATGACGCAACAATTTTTTGGTCATAGGGTTCGTTAGACTTAGGGGCTGTTATTAATTCAATCTCAAGCCCAATAGCTGCAACGGTTCTAGCTTCTAATAGTTTTTATTTAAAAGGGTGTGTACTCCCCTTTGCCTCAGGCTTCTGGAGCTTAATTGATAACACGCCCTAAAGCTGACTCAATTGAAACTTGCATTTGCAACTTGCATTCCTTGGACCGCATGTCGCCTCTCAATCAAGTATTTTTAGGCGATTTCTCACTCACAGCCTTTTGATAAAAAGTTTCAAATACACCTAATCCCAGAAATAAATTCAACTATTGCCTTAGGGCTGTCTTAATATCTTTTTAGGGTTTATTATTTTAGGCTCGTTTTCGGGACCTCCGCCTCCACTTTATGATTGTCAATCCCGTTCTGCATCAGCTTTGTCAGGCGCAAATGGATCTTTTGATCCAAAGCTTGGGCGTGACTGCTGGGGGCGTGTATTGGGCGGAATCTAACGAAATGCAGCGATCGCCCCAGTGGGTGCCAATTTTGGTGCATCCGGAACATGTTTGGGATAACGAATTGCCCGCCCTCTCTCCCCAAGCGCCGGTCATATCACCAGGTGCCAGTGTCCCCATTAATTCCCCAAATTCAGAGAATAGATTGGTTCAACTGGATAGGGAAGGAGAGCAACCAGAATTTGAAGAGTGGGATAGCTCAGAATTCAGCAGCAACTCAGAATTAAATAGCACTATAGACAGTGGCTCTAGTTGGGATGACCCAGAGGAAGCAGGGACAAACCAGGTTTCAGGAGAAGAAAGCTCACTGTCGGCGATGGTGACATTTTCTGGGCATCAGGAGCAGTCTAATAATTACCAACTGCTGCGTCCTTTGGCGTCGGAGGGCACCATGTTGGGATTGCTGGTGCTGGAGCGCATCAATCGTCCGTGGACCTTGGGGGAGCAAAAACAAGCGGCTCAGGCGGCGAAGACCTTTGAAGAGGTGTTTTTTCTGTTGCGGAGATTGGAGTGGTTTGAGGTGTCCTTTGTGGAGCGAGAGCAGATTTAATTGTTTATGCGCGATCGCCTCCATGATCTGCTGCATCAGTTTAAAAGTCCCCTCACCGCCATTCGTACCTTTGGCAAGCTGCTACTGAAACGTTTTCAGGGAGATGAAAAAACAACGACGGTGGCTGGTCAAGTGCTGCGGGAAAGCGATCGCCTCAAGGGAATGTTGCAAAATTTCAGCGACGTAATCGACCTCGACCCGGACTTACAACAGACCCCTAATACTTCTCAACCGATGGCACCCCTGGGTTTACCAGCGGGGCGAGACGACGATCGTGATGCGCCCCAGCCTTTAGCGCTTTTACCCACCAGCATTAGTGACGATCCTTTTTCCCTTAGGGAATTGTTGACAGATTTAACGGAAACGGCGAAATTGTTGGCTCGCGAAGGGCAGGTGAATTTTGAATATGACGATATTGGGACTCTGCCGGAGGTGAGTGGCGATCGCATCACCTTGCGAGAAACCATTGGCAACGTGATTGATAATGCTCTGAAATATACTCCCGCTGGGGGTCGGGTGCGGATTCAAACGGCGATTGCGGTGCCCCATTGCCACCGTCAGTGGTCGGAGCTACTGGATCCGGTGCCCGGCGCGGTGGAAGATGCGTTGCTCCAGCGATCGCCCAATTCCCAGCGTCCCCAGTTCCAACCCCATGTGATGATTCATATTCAAGATTCGGGGCTGGGAATTTCTACCCATGATTTGCAGCAGTTATTTAGTCGGCGGTTTCGTGGCGATAAAACCGATAGTGAGATTCCCGGCACTGGTCTAGGGCTGGCGATTGTGCGGGATACCCTGGAGGCGATCGGCGGAGCCATTGAACTGTTTAGCCCTGCGATCGCCCTGGAGCCGTTATCAATTACCCTTGGCGATTGTTCCTGCCAAACCCTGGCTCCCGCCGATACCAACCTTTCCGGCGGCACCAGCGTTATTCTTTGGTTACCCGTGAAAAATACTTAGATACTTTCGTTAAGCACTTTCCTGCGCTTGCGAGTTTGGGATGGCACAATGGACAGGGCGATCGCCCAACGGTCAGGTTTTGAGCAGATTTTCAGGGTCTATCCTCCATTAAATTTCATAGTCTTACGCCATAAGGTTTACAGCACCCATTTTGTTTTCTCAACAGGGTGCGCCATTCCCCACAGCAAAAGGCTTCTAGGATTCATGGACGACGCGCCCTAAAATAATCCGTTGTTTTTGACGAATCGGTGGTCTTGCGGTGAATAGTTGGTGGGAAATTGTTGTAAATTGCCATCCACACCTGGAAGAAATGGTGTTTTGGCGGGCAGAACAACTGGGCTGTCGCGGCACGTCAAATCAATTTAAAGGTAACAGCGCTGTTATTGCTGCTTATTTGCCCCAAGACCAAGCGAAATTGTTGGATCTGGCGGCGTTTGCCCTGTGGCTACGGCAGGACTCCTTATCTTTAGACCTAACAGAGCCCCAGGTCGCTTGGAAATTAATTGATGAGGAGGATTGGTCCAGTAGTTGGAAGGACCATTGGGAGCCCCAAGAAA